>NZ_CP107846.1 GCF_041431415.1 Streptomyces sp. NBC_00513 | reverse complement strand
GGAATTCCTTTCGGAATTCCCAAAGAATTCCGCCTTTCGGCGGAATTCCGCCCGAATCCCCCTTCGGGGGATTCGGGGTGGTTTGCGTCAACCCCCTTCGGGGGTTTTGTTGGGCGGGTTTGTATTGCCTTTCGGCAATTCTTGATTGGTGGGTTTTGAAAGCCTTTCAGGCTTTTCGTATTCCCGCGTTGCGGGAATTGGTGGGGTGTTGGTTGTGGGGTGGGGCCCGCCTGTCGGCGGGTCGTGTGGGCCCCTTCGGGGCTTTGGGGATGTGGGGGTGTTTCGTTGTGGGGGTGTGGCTAGGGTCTGGGGGTTGGTGTCCTGTGTGGTGGCTGGTTGGGGGGTTGGTGGGGGGTGTGGGCCCCTGTCGGGGCCCGTGGGGGCGGGAGGAGGTGTGGGTGGGTGCCTCTGGGTGGGGTGGGAGTGTTCGGCGGCGGGGGTGGTGGTGTCGTTTCCTGAGGGGGTTTCAGCGCCCTTCTGGGCGCCGTGTCCGGGGTGGGCCGCCCTTACGGGCTTCCGGGTTCACGAGGGCCGGGGCGTGCTCGAATTCCAGGGCGGCCTTACGGCCGAATCAGCGGGCTTTGTATTCCATCTCTTCGCCGCGTTCGGCTCCGTTTCGACATCCCTACGCCTCACGGACGGACCGTCACACTCTCCGAATCTGATGGCACGTCAGGGAGTGCGTACGGGAAAGCAGACCTCCCCGGGAATCGAATAGAACACCACCCCGGAAAAGAAGAAGAGGCCCTTCCGGGCCTCCCCCACACAGCTATCACACCGTCAAAACACCCCACCCCCGGCCCACTTCCGGCACCGCCAGCCGGCCGGGCAGGCCCTCAGGGAATCCTCAGCCTGGCAGGGGGTGGGGAGCAGCCTTCCGGGCTGCTCCCCGTAAGTCGAACTAGACGGCCGCGAGGCGGAAGGCCCGCTCCATCACGTCGTCAGCGGTCCCCGTGATCACGCGCTCCGCGCGAGCGGCGCTCTTCAGTTCCGAGTTGGCACCACGTGCCGGGGCGACGTGGTTGGCGTACTCGGTGATGGCGTTGTAGCCCGCCCACGCTGTTCCCCGGATGCCCGCCTGGGTGTCCGCGTTCTCGAACAGGTTCCGGATCGTGTTCCAGCGGGTGAGCTGGTTGTTCTTCTTCCGGGTGCTGTCGCCGTTGGCGACAGGCCACAGCTGCTCCACAACCGATCGGAGCATGGGGGTGGTCATCTCCGCGTCCAACATCCGCTGGGCGGCCTTCTCGAACTCCTCGGCGTACTTGAAGGTGAGTCCCAGAGCCTGGCGGGCCTGGGCGATGCGGCCGCGGGCGCCGGAGGTGTGGCGGACCGTATAGCTGCTCTTCGCACTGCGGAGACCGGCCCGCAGGGTATTGGCGCACACCACCCTCACCGGGGTGACGACGATCCGGAACGCGCTGGAACCGTCGTGCGAGTTGAACGCGGCGATGTAGAGGTCCACCTCGTCGCTCCGGCCGATCGTCATCGACTGGGGCAGCTTCATGGTCAGAAAGACCTGACGGCCGCCGCGCAGCGAGCCCGCCGTCTCGAAGTGAGCGCCGGACTCGTCGACCAGGTAATTCAGAAACTCCGCGTGCTCCTCGTTCTGCACCGGCACATAGTCCGGGCCCACCACACCCAGCGTCTCGGCGCGCCCCGTCTTCGGGTGGGTACGGACGCTCGCCCGATGGTTCGGCACCTCCAGCAACGCCGCGCCCTCGGCCGTCAGCTCGGTCGCGTGCAGGCCGACCAGACGAACGTTCCAGCGGTCCAGCGCGGCCAAACGCATCGCGTCCTCGGCCGTCAACGCCTCCGTCGTCACCGTGCCCAACCGATGCCAGGCACTCTTCTGCGCGCTCACGAACGCCGCCGTACCATCACCGAACTGCTCAATCAGATGCGCCATCAAACTCTCCCCACAGAAACGTGTCTCCGGATGTCCGCCGGCTGCCACCACCGACCAACAAAACAACTATACCATGCATGCATCACAATGTCTATCCCGCCGCCCTCCTACGGAACACCGCCGCCGCAGCCGGCCAGGGAAGACGGCCCCCCAGCCGGCTGCGCGGAGCCGGGTGGGCCGAGCAGGGCCGGGCCTTTGAGGGCCCGGCCCTGCCCGTCCGGGTGCAGGCCGCCCCGCCCGCACCCAGAGCCCCAGATCAGACCATCAGTCGAGGCGCGGTCACGTACTCCACATCCCACTCCGGAGCGACCGCCTCACCCGTCCTGGCGTCCATGCAGTACACGTTGAAGATCTCGACGGCGTTGAGCGGCTTGGCGTAGAACTCGACGAGCTTCCAGCCGCGCACCTGGGAGGTCCCATCGGCGAAGTCCGTACGCAGCACCGCGCCCCCGCCGACGGACGCCGCGAGGGTGAGAAGCGCCATTGCCTCAAGGGCAGCGTCCGGGTCCAAGTCGGACGCCTCGCCCACGTTGTGGAACGACACCCCGATCGTGAGGGTGCCAACACTCGCCGATGCCGCGACGACGAGGTGATGACAGCCGTCCTCCACCGCGTTGAGGAAGCCCACGAACAGCGTGGAGGCGCGCTGGATCTCGTATGGGGTCTGGTTGTACGCCGTGATTGCCATGCCGGTTCCTCTCGGTCTGCTTCCGGTTCTTGGTCGGCTGCCACCACCGACCAACAAGACAACTATACCTTACATTAACCACTTTCGGAGAGGTCGCGTGGATCTTCTCTGGGGAATGTCCGCACGTGCGAAGGACAGCAACCACAGCGCTCCACCCCCGGGAAGGGGGGGAGCGCTGCTTCCGGCGATCAGTCCTCGTCGGGCAGGGAGATCGTGAGCACGGGCTCCCTGTCGTCGCCAGGCCCGCACGTCGCGAGCAGCCATGTCCGCTCGCTCTCGTCGCTCTCTCCGTCGCGCGGGACGTGGTAGAGCTCGACAGTGCAGGAACTCACCCCGGCGAAGCGCCGGATGGCGTACCGGGTCATCCGGAGCACGTCCCAGAGGCGGCCCGACTCGTCCTGGCAGGTCTGCCGGTTGTCCTCGTCGTTCCAGGCGACGCAGTCGGCCCACGCGGCCGCGGTGAGCGCCACCGGGACCCCGAACCCGGCCTCGCGGGCGACGTCGTCACCGACGGCGATCAAGGCCCCGTCGGCGAGGGCGTCGGCTCGGCTGTACCCGTGGATGACCTCCCCAAAAATGTCGACCACGGAAACGGCCGGCTGCTCCGGCTCGGGGGTCCAGCGCATCGCGTCGGGGCCCAGGCTGTCAGGGTTGGCGGTGCCGTCGATGAGGGTCTTGTCAGTCATGGTCTGCCCTTTCGTGAGCTGTGTTCTCGGCGGCGGCGGGGTACCACTCCCCGCCGACCTGGGCGGGGCGCAGCCGGGTGACTGCGCCCCGAGGGAGGGTCAGGCGTTGGCGTCGGACCGCCTGACGGACCCGCGCCGCGCGCAGCGCAGCGTGACGGCGTCCGGGTCCTCGGCGAACGGGTCGGTCAGGCGGTAGCGGGTGTCGGCACTGCCCAGGTAGTCAGCGCGGGCGCAGTCGAAGCAGTTGCAGGGCCAGGCCAGGTACAGGCCGTGGTAGTCGGGCTTGCTGCCGTGGTAATGGACCAGGTCACCGGGCTCGATGAGGTCGAGGGTGCGGAAAAGGGTGGCGGACATGACGTCTCCTCACGACTGCGCATGGATTCGGGTTGTGATCGACTGCCACCGCCGACCAGCAAGGCAACTATACCATGCATGCATCACTTTCAGCGTCCTCTCCACCCCGTCCACCTGGGTGGATTGCTGCGCGACCGCGCCACGCCCGCCGCGCACGCACCGGAGCGCCAGGCAGGCCGCCGCCCAAAAGGCAGTGCAGCCCGGCGCCTTATCGGCCTCCAGCACCGCGACGGCGGAATTCGCCTTGGCCTCTTCGAAATCCGCACTCTGCGGTGCCCGCGAATTAGGATGCGAGATCCTGGACTTCGCACCTATCCCCGATGGTGGCGTACTGCACGTACGAATTTCCCTTTCGTCAAATGCGAGGGCCCCGGATCGTGATTCCGGGGCCCGTGGCGACCTGCGTTCAGCGGCGCGGCCGGGGCACGTCGCGGTGACGACTGAAGAAGCGGTCGACGAGCACGAATACCTGATCCTCGGTGAGGCCGAGCAGAGCGCCGCCGTGCGTGGAACCGGTGAAGACGGCCGCGCCGCAGACCGGGGTCGGGGTGGCCTGGTAGGCATGGAGGAGGTGACGCGCGGGGATGTTGGCGGGGAGGCCGAGCGGGGCGGCCAGCTCGTCGGTCCACATGATCAGCCGGGTGGTCAGGTCGACGGAACGGACCCGATCAGCGGCGAGCGCGTCCTGCGGGCGCGTCTCGGTGCCCCAGTCGAGCAGGCTGAATCCGCCGGTGGGCTCGATCCGGAGGGCGAAGCCGCCGTCCTGGAGGAGAGTAGGCATGAGTGTCCCCTTTCCTGGGAGTCGTGGTTCTCGGTGCGGGTCGGCTGCCACCGCCGCCCCACAACACAACTATACCGTTTTTTCATCACTGCCGAAGCGTCCCGAGCCGCTGTTTCCCCTGTTCAGCGGCATATCGAGGACCCGCCGGCGAAGCACACGCACGCGCCGCCGGCCCACCCAGGTCGCGGGCGCCGTCATCGAGGCGTCGGCCGCGGACGGGCTCCCCGGCCCGCTTGGACCAACGGCGCGCCAGCCGTCAGCTCCAGCCTCAAGAGCCGTATGGACCGCGTGGCGCCGTCTGCTGCTCACGGCCGGCGGGCGGGCCTGGGCCGCCGGGCATGACTGCGCCCCGGCGCGGCTGTGGGCCGTGCCGGGGCGCGAGGATGTGCGGGCTATGCGGTCAGGGTCCAGGGGCCGCTGAGCTTCGGCGGCCCCGGCTGGTGGGGGTTGAGGTCGACGACTACGGCACCGTCGTCCGTGTGGACGGTGAAGGCCGTCGTCCAGGACGTGGGGTCGCGCTGGATGGCCAGTGCCTCATAGGCGGCGTGTACGGGCGTGTCGGCGTCAATGTCGATGATCCAGGTGACGCTGTACTCCGGCATGGTTTTTGCCCTTCCTGGGCGCTCTCAGCGGCGGTGTCGGCCCGTGGGAGTTCTAGGCGGCGAAGGTGAGTTCGACGTTGTCCAGGCTGCGTTCGTTGACGGTGCTACCGCTGACGGGGTCGAGGCGGTCGAGCCAGATGCCCTCGTTGTCGGTGAGGTAATCGTGGAGGGCGTTCGGGTTGTTGGCGATGTACGCGGGGAGCTCGACCTCGAAGGTGAACTCGTAGGTGACCTCCTCGGTCACGGTCAGTGCGAGGCGCGCGGTCACTTCCCGGTCGTGGCCCTCCGGCTCGGGCGCATCGGCGTTGACCACGAGACACAGCAGGGAGGCGGTGTCCTCGTACGGGTCGGCCTGCACCTGCGCGGTTTCCGGGAGGCGGCCGAACGGGGTACCGAGGCGGTCGAGGTCGTGGAGGAGCCTGAGGAGGGCCTGAGGGTCGCGCGGGTCGGCCTGCCCCCAGGCCTCGCGCAGTACGGGGTCGGTGAGTTCGGGGAGCGGGTCCCGCTCGCCGAGGGAGCACTGGGTTCCGCCGCCGGCAGTCCGGAGACTGTCGAGGTGGAGTTCGCCGGAGCGGGGGTCGCGGCGGAGCACCAGGTAGGCGGCGTGCGGGTACATGTGGGCCAGGGTGGCGGCGAGGGTGTGGGTCAGGCCCCGGGCTTGGGCCCGGGCGGCTTCGAGTGCGTCCTGGGACTCCTGAAGGGTGGTGTGCATCGGTCCTCCTGAGGTGTGTTGAGGGGGCCGGCGGTGCAGCCGGCCGTCATTGGGGGCCCCTCCCCCCGGCGTCGGGCCGGGGGGAGAAGCGGGTCAGGCGCTGAGGAGCTGGTTGCCGGTGCGCTGCCAGTAACCGGCCGGGGCGCGGTCCGCGCGGCACTCGTAGGTGTCGTAGGCGATGAACGTCTCCTCGTCGTCGCAGACCATGTAGCGGGCGTTCGGGCTGAACTCCAGCGTCATGCTGTCGGCGGGGAGGTCCTGAAAGTGCTGGAAGCGGTGGGGGCGGTTCATGGACCAGTAGACGTCGCCGCGTTCGAGGTCGGTATAGCGGACGCTCACGGTGTCGTCGGGGTGGAGCTTGCACCAGGTGCGGACACCGAGGGTGGCGCAGATGTCCTTGACCCGTGTGTGGAGGACGTCGAAGGCGTCCGGGGCGAAACCGAGGGCGCGGTCGGTCTCGCCGCTCGGGCCGGTGAAGTAGGCGGGGCCACGGACGTCGAGGCCGTCGAAGCCGTAGAGGGCGGCGAGGTCCTGCGCCACGGCGTTGGTCGCGCCCGGGTCGTCGGGGCGGTGGTGCATGTCCGTCTCGGCGTCGAGCGGGACGGTGGTGTATCCGCCGGGGCCGGGAAAGTAGCTGGTGAGGTCCAACTCGATATGGGCGTTTCCGAAGGACCACGCGACGAGGTGGTCCGGGTGGAGCGTGCCGAAGCAGCTGAATTCGTGCGGGTTCGTGAAGTCCAGGGGCATGCGGATCTCCAGGGTGTGAGTTTCCGGTGTTGGTCGACTGCCACCGCCGACCACGAGAAAACTATACCATGAATATATCACTCAAGGGGTGTGGGCTGCTCCTTTCGGCATCCGGATTTCGCGACGTGCGCGCCGCGCCACCGGAACCCACCTCGATTGCCGGTGCCGATCTTCTGCGGCGGCTCACGCCAACAGAGCTCAAAGCTTCAGCAGTCCTCCCCTGCCGGGGCGTAAGCCCATCTCGGGTTTCAGCCACTTTCCGACCAGCCTTTGGAGCGCGTGCGAAACTCGGTCGCCGTCCGCCGAGAACACCGCAGGTCAGAGCCGCGAGACACGAAGTTTGCACTCCAAGAATGCTTGGAGCGCCGAAGCATTCACCCCTTCTGAGCTGGGAGTTTGTGTCACTGGCCGAAGTGCGTCGAGCGGGTTCTGGTGGCCGGGAAGGCGCGGTTAACTGCTGTGCGACGGGCTGCCCGCCAGGCGGCGCAGCTCGGTAACTCTCGGCGTCTCGCACCCCACTACCGGAAGGCACTACTTCGCCATGCCCTCGAACAACCAGAACCAGACCTGGAAGCCGTTCCGCCTCCCCGCCTTGGAGCGAAGGCGGCCGACGCCGTCCGGAACGGCTCTCTCCCTCGCCTCGTACGCGGCGATCCAGACCACCCTGGGCGCGCCGTTCTGGACGGGTCCGCCGATGGGTCCGCAGCTCTCCTGGGCCGTGGCCCTCGGCGGCGGCATGGTGATCTTCCTCGGGGGATGCGTCCGCCGCGGCCGCACCAGGGTGTGAGCAAGGGGGCCAGCGCGCAGGTTCACAAATACGCCGTGGGCGCCTGGGCGGTGGCTGGTGGCGGGGTCGATGACGTCACAGCCTGCGGCGGCATACGCGCGCAAGTTGTCGTCCGTGTGGTCGGGCGCCTGGACGGCCCGGCGGTCGAGCGGGGCGGCCGCCTGGGCCGCGGCCTCGGCGAGGGTGGTGGCGCAGCGCACGACGGCTTCCCGCGGCACGGGGGCGGTGCGGGGTATCAGTTGGTCGACGTGCCACTGCCGGCCGGTGCGGCGGGCCTCCAGGTGCGCGGCGGCGTAGCGGAAGCGGTGGACGGTGCTGTATCGGCCGTCGCGGTAGACCACGCGGCGGTGACGGGGCAGTTGCCCGGAGGGAATGGGGGCGGTGGGCATCTGGGCACTCCGGCGGCCGGCGGCGCGGTGGCGCTTCAGGGCCGGCGGCGGCAGGGCGCCGGCGTCGGGCGGCGGCTGCTCCGTGGGCAGCCGCCCCCGCCGGTGGGAGGGTTCAGCTGCTGGGCGGCAGGAACTGCCGGTCCGGCTCGACGCTCCAGGTCAGATCCGGGAACAGGCGGCGGACCTGCCGTTCGGCCCAGGGTCGGACGGTGTCCCAGGCCTCCTGTGTCGGCTCGTTGGCCCAGTGGTGCCAGCCTTCGGCGCAGTCGGCGATCTGCTTGCCGAGGTGGCCGAGGAGCGTCTCGGCGGTGATCTCGGCGGGGAGCTCCTCGTTGTTCTCGGTGGTCATGGCGTAGGCCTCGTAGAGGCGCTCGGCGAGGGTCTCGCCGTCGAGGTTGTGCACGGAGGTGACCTGGAGGACGGTGCCACGGCCCTCCGGGTCGAGAACCAGGCAGATGGAGGGCTGGGGTGTGGTGTTCGGGGAGGGCGATCGGGTCACGACTCTCCTTGGGTGTGTTCGGTTGAGTTGGTCGGCTGCCACCGCCGACTTAAAACAACTATACCACATATCCATCACTTGAGTGGCGGCGGCGCGTCCTCGATCCCGGTTTCCCGCAGTTCAGCAGCGCCCTGGAGCAGCCGGCCGCCGCCCCGGGGGTCATCCCGTGATGGCGGTCCGGCCGCGCCTTCTCCTCTCGCGAGGCGTCTCGGCCGTCAGGCGGCCAGGGCCTGGGCCAGCCGGCGGAGGTAGTCGGCCGCGGACTCCTCGCCGATCCGGGCTCGCAGCGCGTCCCCTCGGGCCCAGACCAGGGGGCCTTCCTCCGCCTCGACGCGGGCGGCCTCGGCGACGATTTCGGCGACGCTTAGTTTCTGCCGGAAGCGGTGACCGATGTGCTCTTCGAGGGCGACGTACCGGGTGGGCAGGTCCAGGCCCAGGGCCCAGCACAGACGTACGGCGCGCACCAGGACGTCCCGCCCGGCCAGCACGCAGAAAACGCAGGACAGTCGGGGGATGATCGCGTCGTAGACGGGGTGGTACTCCAGGGCGGCGTCGGCGATCTGCTGCCAAACGTCGGCCTCGGAGAGATCGAGGATCGGATGCCAGGTCAAAACCATGCGCTGGCCGGTGCTCGCGCGCATGTCGACGGCGAGCGGGAGCTTGCGGGCCCGGGCGGGGGATTCCGCAGCCCGAATGCCGAGGGCGGAGAGGATCAGGGCTTGCTCGTCCAGGCCGAGGGCGTCGGTGATCTGCTTGAACAGCGGGGCGATCTTGTCCCGCTTCAGGGATGAAGTGCACAGCCGGCGGGCCGCGTCCGGCCACATGCCGCGCTTCTCGACGAGGCCGAGCAGCCCGCGATCGGCTTTGACCACGAGGAACTCGGCGCCCCAGCGCTCGGCCTGGCGCTGCGCGAGCTCGCGGACGCCCGGCCATTCGGACTCCTCCCCCAGGTCCGCGTGGACCATGACCACCTTCTCCAGACAGCCGACCTCGGCGGCCAGGGTGACCACGCGGTGCCCGGCGACAACTGAATCTTTGCCGCCGCTCGTGGACACAAGGATTTTGTCCGCGGCGAGGACGAGCTCGCGGGGAGTTTTGGCGAGCTCGCCGAGAATGCCGGCCGCGACGTCGGACCGGCGCCGGCCGCCGGTTCCGCGTCCGGGGGCGTGCGGGCTGTAGAGCGCCCCGAGGGCGCGGTTGGCCGCGCGGGCCGCGGTGAAGGTCCGACGGACCTTGACCCGGGCCTCTCGCTCGCGTCGGGCAAGACCGTCGGCGTGGACCTGGGCGGCCTTCAGCTCGTCGGCGGCGGAGCGCGGTTGCGGGTCGTGGGCGATGTGGGCGTGTGCGTCGGCGACGGCTATGGCGGCCCGGGCGTGGGCGCGGCCGGCTGCGGTGTACGCGGCGTCGGCCTGGTGGGCGCGCCGGATCCCCTCCAGCAATTGGCGGCGGGTGGGCATGTCCATGGGTCTCCTCGCGGTGCGGGGTGGTGAGTTCGGCGCCGGGCGGCTGCCACTGCCGCCCGGCGAGGGTTGGATCAGAAGGTGCAGAACCGGCGTGCGGTCGGCGGAATGTTGCTACGGCGGAGCTGTGCGGTCACCTCGTGGGCGCACCGGGCGGCGTCGGCGGCCGCGTCGAGCGGCTCGGGGGAGCCGTCGACGAGGGTGTCGAGGTAGGTTCCGTCGGCGGCGTGCAAATGCGCGGACCAGGGTTCGCTGTGCTGGGACGCGGGCCGGTCAGCCTGCTCGCCGGCGTACATCAGGACGTGCGGGACGCCGTAGGCGGCGTCCTCGTCGTCCGGGGCGCCCGGGTCGATGGCCATGATCAGGAAGCTCACGCCGCCCTCGCCGCCCGGAAAGGCGTGACGGCCGCGAGCGGCCAGTTCGGCGAGCAGCAGGTCACCTTCGGTGGGTTCGTTTCGCCTGGTCATCTCAGTCCTTCGTGTCGAGGGCGGCAGGGTTGAACGAGGGATGAAGGCAGGGTGCAGGGACCCGGGGCTCGGTCCGAGGTGGGACCGGACGCGGGTCATCAGTGGGCGGCCTCGGGGTCCTCGACTTCCGACAGGGGCTCCCACTCCAGGGCGCGCGCGGTCTTGCGGGACCGGCCGTCCACAGCGACGGTCACGCCGTCCCGGTACGAGCGGGCGCCGACGATGTGCGCGTCGACCGCTTCGACGGTGCCGGTCTGGCGCGTGGCCACATGCCGGACCCGTTCGCCGACGGTGCGTACCAGGTCTCCTTCCCGCAGGCGGCGGGCACTCAGGCGGAATCCTGCCCGCCGGACCTGGCGGCCGCCCGTGGTGGCCTCGGCGGCCTTGATGGCGGCGGCGTGATCGGGAGCCTCGACGCGGAGGAAGTAGCGACCGTCGGGAAGGTGGTCGTGGGTGATGGACCAGATGTCGGTGATCGCACCGCGGCCCTGTTCGGCGCCCAGTCCCTGGGCCGCGGCCTCCAGGGTCGGTACATGCCAGACGACCAGCGACGAGTTGTCGCCAGGTTCCACGAGCCAGCCCTGCGTCCGCTCGAACAGTTCCTTCGCGACGCTCAGCCGAGCCAGGGGCGGCCGTTCGTCGGCGCCCACGGTCAGCTTCCCGCCCTCGACCCAGGCGACGGCCAGGCGGCCCCTGTCGCCGATCGGCCGGATCCAGTAGCCGGCCAGGGTGCCGAGATCGTCGGGGCCGGCGACGTCGGCGAGCGGCTGCCCGGACAGGGCCGTGCGCGCGGCGAGGGTCACCGGGTGGTCGGCGTCCTCGGGCAGGACGCCCGCGCCGACGGTCGAGGGGTCCCCGGCCGCACTCTCGGCGGGGGGTGTGACGTAGTCGGCCGTCCAGGAGCCGGGACCGTGCTCGGTGAGCTTGACGAGTCCTGCGGCGTGCAGGCTCCGGACTGCGGTGAGGTTGTGCCGGTAGCCGGAGCGAATCGTCAGATCGCGCCGGACGATGGCGTACACCCGCCGCTGAGGCTCGGTCAGGGCGTCCTCGGCGCGCTTGCGGTTCTCACAGGCGTTCAAGTAGTTGGCGCGCTCCCGGGCGCCGACCTCGGTCTGCCAGTCGCCCGAGACGACCAGGCCGCTGTTGTTGACGACGTCGAAGCCGCCGGCCGAGGCCGGGCGGACGGAGCAGAGGGCGAGCGGTGCGCGTTCGGCGGCCGGGGCCGGTTGCGCGGCGTCGGGAACCTGATTGTGGGTTGCCTTGCGAGTGCGGGCCGGCTTCTCCTGGACGCTCACTTCCTCGACGGCGATGTTCTTCCAGGCCGCGCGCTCGGCGGCCCGGGCCGCCTTGAGGACGTTGGCCTCGGACTTGGACCAGGTGAGCGCGATGCGCCCCTCCCCGTCGCGGGTGTCGACGATGACCGCGTGGGTGTAGAGGTGGGTTTCGCTGGTGCGGGTGCAGCCGGTGGATGCGAGGAAGGTGGTACGGGTCATGGGGTTCTCCCTGATGTGGTGTCCGGTCCCGGGCGACTGCCACTGCCGCCCGGGGATGTGCTGCTCAACAGCGGTGAAGCCGTCGGCATCGTGCCTTCAGCCTGCTTGCTTCGGGGGTGGGCGGTAGGCCGCCCACCCCCGAGGCCAGCTACTCGCGCGTGCCTGCCAGGTACTCGGCGAGCTCGGTCGCCTCGGTCACCCAGCAGGCCACCGCAACGGCGGCAACCTCAACGGTGTGGAAGTCCCTGCACACGAAGCGACGGGTGCAGGTGGAGGGGTGCTCGATGACCCATTCGGCGGGGGCGCCACACCCGCGCACCAGGTTGCACAGCGGGGCGTACCCGACGCCGTCCGGGCCGTGCTCCCAACCCGCCTCGGTCCGACGCAGCTCGTCCACGCCGGTGAGGGAGGAGGGGAGCTCAGCGAGTGCGGTGAAGTACATGGGATTCTCCGTCGGGGTGAGGGTGCGTCCGGTGTGATCGGCTGCCACCGCCGACCAACAAGACAACTATACATTGCACACATCACTGCCGCAAGGCCCTCCTGCCCGCGCCTGCCGGTTTCGCCCGGCTTAACGGCGCCGGCTTCGCAGCACACCCTCCGCGCCGCGTCAGCTGCGGGAGTTCGCGTAGCGCCCGTAGGACCACCATCCACAGACGGCCCGTTTCCGCTCCTTCCTGAATCCGGGGGCGGCGCGCCGCAGGTCACGGATCGCCGTCAGAACAGGGCGTACTGCGCTCCGCTGCCAGCCTCACCGCCTCCGCTCCGGCAGCTGGCCGGCGGCGCGGTTACGTCCTGCCGGCCGATGACGCCTGCCCTTGGGTCGTAACCGGGCGCGAAGGACCGCTGGACCCGCGGCCGGTTGTAGTGGGCCTGCAAGGCGTCGAAGAGGTCCTCCACCCGTGCGTTCAGGTAGCGGCCCGTGGTCGCCAGGTCGGTGTGCCGCAGGATCGCGCGGACCTGGGCGAGCGTGAGGTTCGGATCGTTCGCCATCCGCGTCGCGGCCGTGTGCCGCAGGTCGTGCAGCGTCCAGTTCGTGCCGAGCTTGTCGTTCACCCGCTGGATCACCCGCCGCATCGCCCAGTAGGTCAGCGGCCGGTCCAGGCCCCGCCGGGTGCGAAGGACCGGCTGATCGGCCGGCGGCAGCCCGATGTGGTCGAGGTAGGCGGCCAAGACCGTCAGGGCCTGCGGACTGGCCGGGACGGCCTCGCGGTCCTCCGTGCCCTTGGTGACCACCCAGATCAGCTGCTTGGGCCAGTCGATGTCCCCCGGCGTCACCCCGAGGAGTTCGCTCGCCCGCGAGCCGCTGGAGACGTAGAGCAGAACGGCAGCCCGGTCCCGGTCGCAGGTCAGACCGGCGAAGAACTCGCCCCACATCGCGTCCGGAATCGAGCGCGGATCGGACCTGCGGACCTTCTGACGGAGCCGTGCCCGGCGGAACGGCTGGACCTCGCCGTCCGGAGCCCGGTGGGCCAAGGCCCGGCGCATGGCCAGCGATTCGGGCACCGGGTTGACCAGCGGGCCGCGGCTGTAGTGCCGGTGGTAGGCGTAGAAGCTGCTGACCACGGTCAGGCAGTGGTTGATCGTCGAGGGCGCGTAGCCCGCACGGAGGTAGGGCTTGCCAGTCCGCGGGTTGACCGACCCGGGCCGCGGCGCGTCCGAGTTACTCCGGCGGCGCTGGGGGTTCGCGGCTGTGCGGAGCCATCCGACCAGCGCGGACGCGTCCGCCTCAGTCGCCCGGTCCCACGGAACGTCCAGGAACCACAGCAGCCGGTACCAGCGCAGCAGGTCGTAGGCGTAGCTCTTAGCGGTCGGCGGACGGTTGTCGTCCAGGATCAGGCCGCGGAGGTACGGGACGACGGGCGCAACGACGCTCTCATCAGGGCCGACGACGGCGTACCAGGGGATGGTGTCCAGCTGGATCACTGAGCCGATGCGGGGCACGTCGGCCCGGCCCTCGATCAGTTGGTGGCGCAGGTCTAACAACAGAGCTTCCTTCGAGGCGGGGATCGACTCGCTCCATGTACGGAGGCACTGGTGCAGTTAACACACCAGAGCCGATGTCCCGAGGCGAGCATCGGGACGGTGCCGGCGGTGCGCAGTTCGTCGGACAGGCGCCAGGGGCCAGCCGCGTGGATGCGGCGGGGTGCGCGGGAGTCGTCGAGGACCAGGACCCCGTCGGCGTCGCGCGGCCCGCCGCGACAGACCTGGACGAGGCGGATTCGCCAGGCGCGCAGGAGCGGCAGGACCAGGCGGTCGGCGTACGACAGGGAGTCCCGGAATTCGTCGCCCGTGACCGCGTGCACGATCACGAGGTCCGACAGGTCCGGCTCCAGGCCGTGGGCCGCCGGGTTGTTGAGGAACATCAGGATCTCGGCCGTCGAATCCGCTCCCAGGCCCCACGTGAGGACCGTCTTGCGCTTGCGGGCAGAGAGGGCGGGCGGGAGGGTGCCGGATGCGCGTGGCGGGGCGGGTGTTCCCGCCCGGTGTGCGGAAGGAAGCAACGCGGTCTCCTTGGAATGGTGTTGTGCGGTGGAGCGGCTGCCACTGCCGAGGGAGCCCGGGGGCGCCCCACCCGGTACGCCTCATCAGCCTCGCGGGGCGCGTGGATGCTCGTCGGCGGGCGGCCGCGCTCCAGGCAGATGCGGCGCCGGCTCGGATGACCCGGGCACGCAGGGCGTTGCTCCCGGGCGGTGACAGAGCAGGGGTACTGCGGCGGGCGGGGTGTCCCGCGCCGCTCGCGCGCGGGCGCGGGACAGCCGTGGTTGCGAAGGCGCCGTGCGGGGCCGGCGTGCGCCTGCCCCGCACGGCATCCGATCAGCCTTTGAGCCATCCCATGCTGTGCGGGATGTGCCGCTCGACAGGCCGGGTGGCGCTCATTCGGTCCAGGGCGTAAGTGGTGCCGCCGACGAAGCAGGGTTCGTCGTCCCACATCACGGCGGCGCTGTCTCGGTTGCGGATCACGATCGTGCCGCGTTGGCCGGAGCGGGAGCCTGCTGTGGCCCAGAATTCGGTACCGCCGTCGAAGGCCTCGTACGGCGCCCGGCCCATGTCTCGGACTTCAGCCCACAGGTCGTCGAACGCGGAGCGCTGGTGTTCGCCGGCCAGGATGTGGTCGCGAATCTGCTCGGCGACGGAACGCTCGGCGATGCCGTCGACGGCGAGGCGCATGTTGCGACTGGCGCACCAGCCACCGAACTCGACCGAGTAGCGGGGAAACTTCACCTCCCACGCGTCCGCAACCGGCTCTGCGCAGGTGAAACGTACGTATCCGAGTTTGGCGGCCGGATCCAGGGGGTTCTCCCACCAGAACTCGCTGGGCTTCATGCGGAACACGCGGGACATAGGACTCCCTTGGGGTGTGGTTTCGGTGTGCGGCTGCCACTGCCGCGCCGGGGCTCTATCCGCCCTCACAAGACAACTATACGCACCATTCATCACCTTGACAATGATCGCGTTTCTGACGCCCCGTCAGATCCGTCGGCTTGGGCCCCGCGTCCACCCGACGCCGGAAACCCCACCGGCCCACGCTCTCTCGACGGCGCCCGGGGCGGAGCAGGAGAACCCGGGCGCTGCGTTCGGCCCGGCTCCAGCAACGGCCGCCAGTCCCGGCGGGGGCAGGGCAAGCCGCCAGCGGACGATCGGCGTACGCCGCGCGACGTGGGTCCGGGCCCACCGACCCGTAAGGGCGCATCGCGCCGGCTCTGCCACCTGGCGAGCGCACACCTCCGCCCAACCGTCGCCCCATCGGGTCCGGGCGCGGCCGGGGTGATGTGGTGAGGCCGACCCCCGGGCGGTCGGCCCTACCGAGCGTCGCCCGGTAAGCCGATACCGGGCGACGCCTTGAGGGCGTTCGACTAGATGAGCGACAGCTGCTCGGCCGCTTCGGAGGTCGCGTAGTGGTCGGGCTCGATCTCCACGAGGGAGTCCGGGATCTCGCCCGTGAAGCGGAACTTGGGTGTCGGGCGGAGGTCCGCCGCCCATGCGGATGCGTGCGACACGAATGTTCCGCGCTCGGCTCGCCGAACGATGGCGCGCGCACGAACCGCCGCCTGCTCCTCAATCCACCGCTTCCCGAGCTTCTCTGAGGCAGTCTCAGCATCGACCGCCGCAGCCCGGTAGACGGCGAGGTTCGCCCTGCGCAACTCCGCGATCTTCGCCTTGACGGCCTTCGCGTGAGCGGATTCGAGCTGCGTCACAGTACGAACGCGGCCCGCCGCATCCGTACGAACCGCGTGGTCAACGCCGGCGACACGCACCGTCGTCTCACGGAATTGATGCGCCATGACTTCTCCCTGGAAAGTGCTGATCAGTTCGAGTGCCCGGCAGGTTCGGTCCCGCGCGGTCGCGAATAGGTCCCCCGGGCAGAGGACCCGGGGCGCCGGGCCCACCCCCTGAGGGGGGGCGGGCCCGGCCACCTAAGCGGCGAGCTTCAGCTTGGGTGCCGAGTAGTAGTCGCGCTCCAGTTCCAGATCGATCAGCCGGTCAGCGCTGGAGACGAAGTGCGCGACGGGGAACGCCTCCCCCACCTTCTCTTCCGGGACGGCAAGCACGAACCGGATGCGGTGAACGGTGTACGCCTTGATCTGCTCCAGGGTGAAGGTGCGCATCTCGCCCCGGGTGCGGCACATCGCGCGGACGATGATGCCGCCCTTACTGGTGGTGAGGATGTTGTGGATCTCGATGGTGCGCACCGACTCGTCACCCTTGCTGTCGACGTAGGTAATGGTCGTGGCGCGCTGGCTGTCCATGGCACGGATCAGGTCGGTCAGGGTGCGGGTGGAGGTCTGACCGGCGGTGATCTTCATGGAGTTCGACACGGGTTTCTCCCTGGAGCGTGTGTGTTCGGTGGGGTGCGGGCCGGGTGCCACTCCCGACCAACAAGACAACTATACCTCACACTCATCACTTCGCGGAAGTCGGAACGGCCTTTTTCTCGCCTCGATTTCGCATTCACCCGTCCGGCCGTCCGCGCCGCGACATGCGGCGGCGACGCACCACTCCCGCTTGACTGAGTGATTAGTGATGGGTATAGTTGTTTCAGTTGGTCGGCGGTGGCAGCCGGTCAGCGACCGCGAACGCACGCACCACGACAAATCCACAGCGAGGAGCCCCCGAGATGGCCCGTACCTACCACGACCGCCCCGCGCACCTTCAGTCCAAGGAGCGGCCCTGGATCTCCCACCTGAAGGACGGGAGCAGGAAGTGGCACCAGCAGGCGGTACACAAGCAGGACCGCGCGGCGGTCAAGTTGGCGCTGCGACTCGGCGTCGAGCCGCCGCTCCCCCAGCGCCGGCGCGTCGACTGGGACATGCACTGAGTCAGCTCCACTCGAAGCGGCCTCGCCTTTCGGCGGGGCCGCTTCGGCATGTCCAGGAACGTCTTCGGGTGCGGGCACACGCGGTGCACCCTGGCCAGTCCGCGCGGCAGGGGCGCCGAGTTCGGAGCAGTGACCGGGCTGCGGACCGGGCTGTCGGGACCGGTCCGTGCTGGCCTGAGTCGAGCTGGGCTGGACCGCGGTGGTGAAGGCCGGCCCGGCCCTGAAAAGAAGCAGGCCTCTTCCTCCGGCTATCGCGGAGAAAGAGGTGTCGTCGTGGCGGTGGGGCTTGCCCACCGGGCCTGACCAGGCACGATGCTCAAGATCAAAAAAGTGGGGGTCCCACTCCCGGTCACACCTCCGGTGCAACCCCTAGTGCACCTCTACGTGCAACCCTCCAGCCCCCTTCCGGTGCAACTGTCCCGGAGCCCGTCCACATGGGCTTGCCCATCTGCGCAGCGCATCGGGCGGCCGGCGTCTGGCTACCCCTGCCTGTGGTGCCGGCGGTCGTGGCGGCCGGGTTCGCCGAACAGCACGTCGTAGCAGTCGGGGCAGGAGAGTCCGAGCGAGGCGATCATTCAGCCTCGGATCGCGATGGTCGTCCCGCAGTTCCCGCAGTGGTCGACGTCGGGGGTGGGACAGGTTGCCGGGAGCTGCGCGGAGGTCCTGACGCTGAGCAAGGCGGGGAGGTCCGTAGTCCAGCTGTGTCGCTGGAGCTCGGCGCGGGCGTCCTTCAGGAGGTAGAACCGGCCGGGGGCGTCCTCGTATTCGCCGGCCTAGCCCGTTGCTGAGGGGCAGCGCCCGTCCCACAATGGCATACGGGTCGCCGCCGGCCCGGAGCCGCGCACGCCTTTGTCGTACGGGGTCTGCACGTCCACGGCCGAGACGATGCCGAACTCTTCGACCACCCGCGCGCGGTCGCGCTGGCGGCCACCTTTGCCGCGGCTGCTGCCATCGCGGCCTTCCGTTCGTCGGCCTGGGCCTTCCGCTGCGCTGCTGGAGCCTTGCACTTGGCCTCGGCCTACCGCTCCCCCGGGTGCTGGCGGCGCGTTCTGCCGACTGCGGCCAGGACGGCCCTCGCAGCCATGGGCAAGCCTCCTGAGCTGGTGCTTTACAGCCTGGGCAAGCCTCTCCACCTCCTGGGCAAGCCTTGGGCGCCCGGCCTGGGCAAGCCTCTCCACCTCTTGGGCAAGCCGGTCAGTTCCAGGCGTCGTCGATAACACGGTCCCGGCGCCCGGCCAGAAGCTCCGGGGCAGGGGTCTGCTGTGACCGTGCACTGCAGATGGCCCGGGTGGACAACTTCGATGCTCAACCGCAGGGGGAGCGTCATGGGTGCAGGGTGCGGTGGCGGGCAAGGTCACAGCAACGCAGCGACGCCCTCCCGGTTCGCGGGCAGCCCGGCCGCGCGGAACCACAACGCGCTCCCGGCGAGGCAGCCCGCCGCCTCGTCGATGTCCACGAAGGCCCGCAACAGGCTGCGTTGGGCGGGGGTGAGCGGGTGGGTCGGGTCGTATCCACCCGCAAAGGCTCTGAGCAGGATCGGTCCGCGTTCGTGGTCGGTGACCGACGTGCCACCGGCGGTCACCATGGCGATCGCCACTGGCGCCACCTCCTCGAAGCTTTCGGCCAAGGTCAGCGCGGCGCGCAGCACGGTGAACCGGAACCACCCGTCCAGCCCGGGCAGTGGCTCGGGGAACCAGCCGTCCGTCGTTCGAGGGTCCCTCAGGGCGTCGAGGAGGGCGGCGAGGGCGCGTGGCCGATCGGTATGGGTGGGTCCGAGCGCGGCGCAGACCCGCACAGCTGGGTCGGAGTCGGCGAGCAGGTCGGAGGTGTCCATCCCCCACACGCTGAGCGCTCGCGCCACACTCGCTCGCTCCCGTCTCCCCTCCGTTAGGCCCAGCCGTGTCCGCAGCAGCGCGGCGGCCTGCGGCACCCGGTCGGTGAGTTCTGGTGCGAAGAGGAGTGGCGTTGCGGCGCCGAGCGCGGCCTCACGGACATGGGGATCGGGAGAGGAGAGGAACGGCTCGACGGCGTCATACAGGGTGGGGCGTATGGCCCGGCACGCGTGCAGTGCGGCGCGCTCGTCCGGGTCGTGCTCGCGTCGGGTCTCGTCGTGCCAGGGCTCCCATTGCCAGTCGGTTCGGTCGCGCACCGGATCCTCCCCATAGGCAGCAGATTCGGCAACCTGCCCCAGCCAGACGAGCAGGGCGGCCCGCAAGCTGCGTGGCGGTCCGTCGTCCCACGGGAAGTGCCCCTCGTGCTCGGCGAGACCCATGGGGTGGTCGAGGATCGCGGCGACGAACAGCGCCGCGGGCGCGGTGACGGTGTACAGCGAGCCTTGGTGCAGCACGCCCATGTCCAACGCGGCCAACGCCTCGGACCGAATCTCGGGATCTTCATCGACGAGGGAGCACAGAGAGACTGGTATGTCCTCGCCGGAGCCGTAGGCGTGCTGGAGAGACTCCCAGTCCGTTCTCAACAGCAGTTCTCGGGCTGCTGCCGGCAACCCGCTCAGGATCCGCGTCATGCGGGCACTCTCGCTATCCGTCATGCACGCACCCTGCCGGCACCCACCGACAACACCCCCTTCTCGGACGAGGGACGAACACGCGGGCGCCACCGTCCCGGCCATACGGCGCTCAGCACGACAACCCCAATGCTCATTGGACGGAACCAGTGCTCAGGCACATCCGCAGGCCCCCTCATCTCGCGGTCCGCTCCGGCGTGCCTGTTCGAATAAGTTTTCGATACGGTGGGTGTAGGAGGTGTCGCCGTGGACGACGAGCAGAGGGGCCCGGTGGGTGCCGGCTCCGCGATCCTGCATCTGCGCTGCCCCGTGGACGTGGACCCGGTGATCTACGGGCTGCTCCACGGCCTGGTGACGGACGTGACTCCGGTGGTGCAGACGGTCCCACCCTCGGTCCTGGTGGCGGACGTGTCAGGAAGCATCCGGTTCTTCGACCGGGACCCGGCCGAGCTTGGACTGATGATCCGGGCCCGAGCGATGGCGCTGTACGGGCTGCCGGTGGCGATCGGCGTCGGCCCAACATGGTCGGTGGCCGCGATGGCCTCCCGGGACGCCGCGCGCAGCGGCTTGATCGCCGTCGGCCCCGCTCCGGAGCAGGTGGCCGCGTTCCTGCACCACCGGCCGGTCGGGGAGCTGTACGGCATCGGCCGCGCCCAGGAACAGCGCCTGGTCCAGTTTGGGGTGCACACGATCGGCCTGCTGGCGCAGCTCCCGGAGGCGACCGTGCAGCGGGTGCTCGGCGGGCGGGCCGGCCGGCAACTGCGCGAGGTGGCCCGCGGCATCGACCGCCGGGCAGTGGTGCCGACGGAGCTACCGCACAGCACGGCCGCGCATCATCGGTTCCCCCTCGACACCCTGTCCCCCGAGACGGTCCGCGCCGCGCTGCTCTCGCTGGCGGTCGAGCTCGGCGACCGGCTGCGGACCCGCAAGCAGGCGACCAGGACGATCACGATGACCATCACCCTGGCCAACCGATCCCAGGTCCACCGCAGCCGCCAGCTGCCCGGGGGACCGAGCGCGCACACCGAGGACCTCCGCGACACCGCCTACGAGATGTACCGGGCGCTGGGCTTCCAGCGGGCCCGGGTACGCGGCATCTCGCTGCGCTGCGAGCAGCTGGTCGACGCGGCCACCGTCGCCGAGCAGCTGTCCTTCGACCAGGGCCGCGATCGGCGGCTGCGGGCGGAGAAGGCCATCGACCTGCTCAACACCCGCTTCGGTCCCGGCACGGTGGGACCGGCGGCCAGCTACCGGCAGGCCGGCTGACGCACTCGTTGGCGGGTGCCAGGAGGTCCGTGCAGGACCCGCACCGAGCGGACGGTCAGCACTGAAGCCGTCGAGTCCCTTCCGCGTCGCGGCATCCACCGGCCGGAGCGGGTGCGTGCTGCCGTCTTCAGCAGGGCCCAGGCGCGGGGTCGTTCCCTGGCTGGCGGGGGTGACGAGGAGTACGCGGTCTGTACGGCGTCGGTTCGGTAAAGACTAGCTGCAAGGCACCTGCGGGCGAGTTCGCGTTCGTACCGCTCGTAGGGGCCTGCGAAGAAGTGGACGGCAACGGGGCCTTGCCCCTGCCACACCGCGAACGCAAGGAGACCGGCGGCAATGTCGGGTGCCGCAGCCCTGAGGCCAGCTGCCTGGATCATCCCTGGGCCCCCGCGGCCGCTGGCACCACCCACGACGTCCTGGTCCTGCCTCATGGAGGCCTACGCCGCATGGTGGGGGCTCGAACCCGTGGATGGCTCTGGGCGGCGGACATCGCGAGGGAACGACCTTCAGGCCCACCTGTTTGAGGGACTCATCCGTCAACTCTTCGTCGCGGAGGAGACCCGAAGGAATGGGTTCGCAGGACAGAACCGGTTCTGTGAGGCAAGACTGTCGCCGCCCGCGAACGGAACGGAGAGGACACGGCATGACCACCACTCAGTGGGACAACCTTCCCAGGCTGATCGAGGTCAACGGCGGCCATCTGGATTGGAACGTCAGTGAGCTACTTGGGCTCGCCGGTGCCCGCGCCGCTGGAGCCCGCATCGTCGAGGACATCGAGCAAAGGTTGGCCGAGCGCAAGATTGGCCATCTTCCGCCGCGCATCCCGCGAGACCGGACGTGCCGAGTCCTGCTCTATACACAGGATCGTCCGGGACTCGGCCTTGTCCTTCACAGTGCCCGGAAGCTCGCCGAAGGCCAAGCTCCCGAGGGGATGAGCGTCAATGACCAGGTCGGCGTGCTCGCCACTCTGCTGAGGATGTACCGACCTGCGGCTAAGTGACAGTGGTACCGCGAGCAGTCTCGCCGCCTGGCCGAGGAGCCGGGAATCTTCACCAGATCCGGGAACCCGCCTTCTCGGACACGACATCGCCGAATCTGTGAGCGTCTGCCCGTCGGGCATGACGACGGTGACGGGGGTGGGCGGCGGATCAGTGGATACGGATCTCACCGTGGCGGTGCGCCGGGCAGCGGCCGCGCGTCCCCGAGCCTTCGGGAGGGCCTGCCGGGCCACGACTCGCTTCCTTGCCGCTCGGTACACGGCGCGGAGGAAGGGGGTTCAGATCAGGCGGAGCAGGGCTGCCGTCGCAGCGATCATGGTCTCCGCCTCTTCACGGGTGTAGGTGAACTCCTTGGTGACGACGTCCTTGTGCAGGGCGCCACTGGCCTGCCTCTCCAGCGCCTTGCACGTCGCGGCCCAGCGCTCCTCCTTCGTGTACTGCTCGAACTGCTTCTTGGAGGAGGGCTGGGGCCATCCGCTGTTTTCCCTGATGTACTCCAGGGTCCGGCGGACGTCGAGGAGAGCGCCGTCGATGTCCGGGGCACCGCGAAGCCGGCTCTGGGCGCTAAGCAGGTACTGAACGGCTTCGCGGCGAGGTCCGTCGGTTGCGGGGAAGGGCACCGACATCTCTACGGCGAGCGAGGGACCGAGGCCTTCGAGCTGCCGTTTCCAGCTGCTCTCGGCAACGGTGAGGTAGAGCCGGATGTCAGTACTGCCGGGGTGGAGACCGGCGGCGGCCTGAGGGAGTACCGCGCGAACTGTGATCTCCAGGCGCAGGTCGCCGGAGCGGTTCTCTTCCAGTGCGCGGAGCTGGGCGTTCGTCAACGTATAGGTGAACTTGTGATCGGTGCGCTGGTCAGGACGGAAGGCGAGGGTGGCATTCGAGGCGGCCAGGGCGATGGGCATGCCGTTGCCATGTGGAGCCTGGAGGCTGGTCTCCAGAACCAGTACGCGGCCTGCCTCGGGTGCCTTCGGCACGTGGATGTCCAGGGTGAGCTGGAGCGTGTGGGTGCCAAGGGCCTTGACGAGCAGCAGGCTGTTGTCCCGGGGGCTGACGGCTACCGAGCCGATCGGCTCGTCGAAGTTCAGGTTGTCCATCATGGCGGCGCCTTCCTGGTGTATCTGGCGCCGATTCTCGGCCCTGAACACTCGACAGTGCGCCGGATTTCCGGAATGAGCGGATGCCCGGCCTCGGGACTGCTACGCCTGCGGCTTCGCCGCCCCTGGGATTCGCCCACGGCACTCAGCAGTTGCCGTGATGGTTCACTTGCCGCACAGCTCGTGGACGGCCGGGGAGGGTGTGTGGAAGAGCCAGGATTCCGTGTGCTGCTGACAGGAGCAGGAGACCGGAAAATGGAGGCAGTCCGTGCGATACGGACGATCACCGGCCTCAGCCTGTGGAACAGCAAGCTTCTGCTTGCCGACGCACCCGTAGAGATCGAGGCAGCCGGCTGGTTCGAAGCCGCTGTCGAGGCGGCTCGGACCCTTGAGGACGTAGGTGCCCGCACCACGCTGCTCTGCGATTGCTGCGGCCGCCCCATTAGACGGGGAGCCTTTCCCCTCACGTCGGCGCAGTGCACGGACCCGCGGCCCTTGGAGATCTGCTGGGTAAATGGCCTGCCCATAGCTACCTGAAATCGGCCGAGTTCGGTCTGAGAGACAAGCCCTAGTTCCCGGTCGGGGCCGAGCTCGCCACCGGACGGCGGCCATCCAGGGCCCGGCCACCACGAACCCCGCGTCCCATCTGTAGCCGACGCGTCCGCGCGCCGCAGCAGGCCTGCTCACGCACGCACCCGCCACGACGCGCGTAACCCCTCACCAGTGAATGCCCAGCTCGTCGAGGGCGGCGATCTGTTGGGGGGTGAGGCGGCCTTCGCGGTTGCGGGCGCGTTGGACGCTGAGCCAGGCGTCGAGGCGTTTGCCGTTGAAGGTTGTGCGGGCGGGCGGGCGGAGGTGGCCGTGTGCGGCCTGGTACTGGCGGGCGTCGTCGAGGCGGGTCTGCCAGGCCTGGTCGATGCGTACGTCGGCGACGCCGCGGCCGGGGGTCCAGTCGATGCCGAGTTCGTCCAGTGCGGCGGCACGCTCGGGCGGGAGGGTGCCGCGCTGGTGTGCGGTGCGCTGGCGGGTGAGCCACACGGTCAGGTCGAGGCCGTTGACGGTCGTGCCGGTCGAGGGTCGCAGGTGTCCGTGCTCCCCGTGGTAGCTGCGCGCGGCCTGGAGGGCTTGCTGCCAACGGGACCCCAGGGGATCCCAGTCCATCCCGAGTTCGTTCAGGGCGGCGATCTGCTTGTCGGTCAGCTGGCCGTTGCGCCGGGCGGCGCGTTGTTTGGTCAGCCAGTCGGCGAGACTTCGGGTGCCGGCGTCGTCGGAGGTCTCCTGTGGCCGCAGGTGTCCGTGCTGTTCGTGGAAGGCGCGAGCGGCATCGAGGTGCTGGGGGAATGGGTCGGCGGCGTAGATGTTGGCGCGGGCGCGCTTGATCCGCAGGCTCAGGGTGCTGGTCCTGACGTCCAGGGCTTCGGCGAGTGCCTTCTGCTCGACGCCCGCTTCGACCAGGGCGAGCAGTGCTTCGGCGAACGGCTTGCCGCGCTGGTGGGGGAAGGCGCGCAGGGCGGCAATCTCCTCGTCCGTGGGGGGCCGCTTGGGGGTGGTGGCGGACCAGATCATGCCGAGTTCGTCCAGGGCGGCGCGGCGTTCGGGGTCCAGGGTGCGGGCTCGGCCGGATGCGTCGCGGGTGCTGCCGGCAACCACGGAACGCTGGTAGGCGATGAAGTCGCCGAGGTTGTAGCCCTCGGCGTCGATGTGGTTGACGGGGACGGCGAGGTCTCCGTGCTGGTCGCGGTAGCGGCGGCAGGCGGCGAGCCCGTCGGCGAAGCGGGCTTCGCGGAGGTCCCAGACCATGCCGAGCTCGTCCAGCGCGCTCACGACGCCGGAGTCGACGTCGCCGTGCGGGTAGCGGTTACGGCGCGTCTTGAGGGCGCTGCCGAGCGGGTACCCGTCGTCGGTGACGTGGGTGTGGGGCACGCGCAGGTGTCCGTGGGCGGCGTGGAAGGCGCGGGCTTGGGCGATGAGTTCCTCGTTGGCCTGTGCCCGGGTGTTCCAGGTCATGTCGAGTCGCTCCAGGGCCGTGATCCGCTCGGGGGTCAGGCGCCCATTGGCGTAGTCGCGGCGCAGCATGTTGATCCGGGTGCCGAGCCGGTAGCCGTCGGGGGTCCTGTAGGCCTGGGGAACGTTGAGGTGGCCGTGGGTCTCCCGGTAGGTGCGGGCGTGGCCGAAGGCCGTCTGGAAGTGGTACCAGTCGGAGTCCCAGATCATGCCGAGCCGGTCCAGGGCGGCGATGCGGTCGGCCCCCATCCAGCCCTTGCGGCGGTGTTGGCGGGCGTTGTTGATCCACTGCCCCAGTCGGCGCCCATCGGCGGTGACGTGACCGGACGGGATGTCGAGGTGGCCGTGCTCCTCGTGGTAGGCGTGGGCGGCGCCGAAGCCTTCCCACCAAGGGGAGGTGCTTTGCCTCACCAGCAGCAGTTCGACCTGCTCGATGAGGGCCTGTCCGGTGCCCCCGGGCAGTTCGACTGTGATCTTCGACGGAAGGCTGGGGTTGCTGATCGTGCTCTTGCTTCGGCAGTTGTCCAGTGCGCTGCCCAGGGGTTCGTCGTGGGCGCGCAGGGCGCGGACGACCTGCCACAGGGTGGCGTAGTCGCCGGGGTCCAGGTCGCCGATCTCACCGTCCTGTTCGGGCACGATCAGGGGGACGATGATGGTGGACAGGCCGGGGGTGTCGGGGTGGGGGCGCAGGGTCCGGCCGACGCCTTGCACGATGTCCACCGCGGAAGACTTGGGGTGCGCGAAGAGAACTGTGTCGAGGGCCGGCACGTCCACGCCCTCGCCGAGCAGGCGGGAGTTGGCGACGACCGTCCACCCGTCGGCGGGAGGCAGTCGCAGGTCGTCGAGGACCTGTTCGCGGAGCCGGGGGCTCATCTCTCCGTGGATCACGCGAGAGAGGGGGGCCGGCAGCGAGGGGGCGAGGCGGCGGGAGAGGTCGGGCAGGGAGCGGGAGAACTCGGCCGCCTGGGCGACGCGAGCATGGAATGAGACCGCGCGCCGTACCCCGTACTTCTGGGCGGCGCGAACGAGTGCGGCCTGCGCGACGAGGGTCTGCATCGACGGCGCGCCGGGTCCTTCCACGTACTCGCGTCCCTTGTCGGCGAGCATGGCGCGGGCCTCGCTCTCGCGGATCCCGATGACGTAGAGCCGGTAGTCCTCCAGATAGCCCTCGGCGATGCCCCGGCTGAACGGATAGGTGTAGAGGACGGGCCCGAACAGCGCGACGTCGTCCATGGACAGGTGCCCGTGGCGGCCGGCGGCGGCCGCGTCCACGCGGGGGGTTGCGGTCATGTACAGGCGCCGGACGGCGGGAAGGTACGTGGGTTCGGTGACGCGTCGGATCACGAAGTCGGGCCGCCCCGTCAGGTGGTGCGCCTCGTCCAGGACGAGGAGATCGAGCTTCGCCTCGACCTGGTGCAGAGCGTCGTGCAGCCGGTTCGCGGAGATGTACGTACCCACGATGAGCCGGATCCCCCCACGGGCGGGGCGGGCGAGCCAGTCGGCGATGATCTGCGGG
Source organism: Streptomyces sp. NBC_00513 (assembly GCF_041431415.1). GTDB lineage: Bacteria > Actinomycetota > Actinomycetes > Streptomycetales > Streptomycetaceae > Streptomyces. Next base: position 140,999 of record NZ_CP107846.1, on the reverse strand, counting down.
TCGGTGGTGACCTGGGCGGGGATGTCGGGCAGATGCGCGGGGGCGTCGGTGACGGTGTCGTCCGAGCACACGGCGAGGACGTCCAGCCCGGTCCCCGCAGGGTGCAGCGCGCGCCAGGTGGTGATGGTCTGGGCGACCAGTGCCAGCGAGGGAACCATGACCACGGCCAGTCCGCCGGCGGGCAGCAGCCGCATCGCGGACTGCTGCGCCATCAAACTCTTGCCCGACCCGCACGCGGCGTGTAACTGTCCCACCCCGCCGCCGGCGAGGCCTTCGAAGATCGCGGTGATGGCTTCGTTCTGGTACGGGCGCAACTCCACCGTCATTCCCCCTTCGTGGGCAGGGCGTCGTCGTCGCCCTGAAGGATCGCGTCGATGACGGCGAGGCCCTGCGCACGGGACCAGGACCGACAGGCGGCCGCGAGCGCGTCGATGTCGGCAACGACGTCCTCTTCGAGGTCCTCGACCTCGTAGGAGAGCAGCGTCCCGGGGTCTTCCAGCCACGTCACGTCGATGACGGTGCCGCGCACGATCCAGGCGAGGGCCTGCCAGTGCCCGGCCGGCAGCGGGGGCAGGTCGCGCAGTTCGGCGGCCAGGAGCCGGTCGAGAGTGTCGTGGGGGAGCCGGCGCCGGGGATCGCCGGCGGTGCGGGCGCGGGCCACGGCCTGGCTGATCGTCTTCTCGCTGACATTCAGCTCGACGGCCAGGGCTTTGGCGCCGCCACGGCCCCGGCGGGTGACCTCGGCGTCGATGACGCGGGCCTTGTCGTCGGCACCGGCGGAACGCTCGGCGTTGCCGTGCTCGATACGGGCCTCGGCCCGGCGAAGAAGTTCGAGGAAGTCGGACACAGAAGGGATTTCCTTAAAGGGAAGGGCCCGGCCGCCCGGGCGGGCGGCCGAGCCGGTGAGGACGGGGTCCAAGGGAGGGAGGGTCAGTCCTCGTCGTCCTGGTCGGTGGCGGCGTCGTCCCGCAGCGTGCGCAGGTGGGCCTCCAGGCCGGCGCAGACGACCACCGTGTTGCCGCCGCAGTCGGCCAGGTCCCCCAGGATCTCCGCCGCGATCTCGTCCAGCCGCTCGTCACTGGTGTCGGCGGTGATGCCGTACTCCTCGGCCTCCAGCCCGTTCAGCGCGGCGTCGACGTCCCACTGCCCGATCAGGTCGTTCTCCTCGAAGACCTGGTCGTAGGGGTGGGCCAGGCCGAGCTTCGTCTCGATCTCGTCCTCGGCGGCCTGGGCGTCCTCACCGAGCCGGACGACCGTGTTGTTCCCGTCCCAGACCTCCTCCCAGTCCGCGAGGATCCGGTCGGCGAGCGGGGCGATCTCCTTCATGACGCGATTCGCGGCGTCCCCCGTCAGCACGGGGATGGTGTAGCGGCGGTCCTGACCGTGGTAGACGGTGAAGGGGACTCCGTTGCCGATCTCGGCGTTGTAGTCGGCGAGCAGGACGCCGTTCGGCAGGTCGAGTTCGATGTAGGCGGGCTGCGCCTCGGACTGGCCGTCGTAGTGGCGGAACAGCTCGGTGGGGCTGGTGCAGTCGATGATTCGGATGCTCACGGCGTACCCTCCATGGACGTCGGACGGCCCTTGCTGGCCGGCCGGCGGGGTGTCGGAGGGCTGGACCCCTCCGACACCCACACCATACTTACCCCTAGGGGTAAGTATCAAGTCCATCCGTGAAGTTCAGGATGAAGAGGTCCCGCTGCGCCTCGCAGCGATAGTTGTCACTTCGCAGCGCGAACTGTCACCGCCCGGACGCTCGTGTCGGTCGACGTGCGACATTTCTTGCTAGGTGACACTTGTCCGAGCCAATTGCCACTGAGGGCGAGGGTGGGGCGGACGATTGGTCATCGGTCAATCAGGGTCTTGTCGAGATCGAGTCCGCCAGCGCAAGGCAGACGCGACGTTCTTTGAGCCAGGTCGGCAGTCCTCACTCGACTAGCCGACGTTCGCAGTGCAGCCATTACGATCACGCGTATGCCTCCGCACCCTCGCCTTCCCGCTGTCATCGACGCCGCCAACGCCTTATCCGCCGGACTGCAGAATCCTTCCCTGCTGGTGGGGCTTCACCGCGACATTGACAGTTTGACCGGGAAGGACGGCAAGTCGCTCGGGGGCTCGAAGAAGCAGTACGCCCTGCGGTGGGGGATCTTCACGCTGTCCTACGCGGCTGTCGAAGCCTTCTTCAACGAAGTCCTTGCCCTCGATCCGTCCCGGACGCGGCATCTTCCGCTCAACCCAGACAAGCTCCGTCACGTTGGGCAGCAGCACGCGGTCCGGCTTTTCACCGACGACTGGGGAGTCCGTACGAGGGCTCTGGGCAACGCCGCCGGGAACCGCTCGCGCTGGAAGGCTTACGTCGGCACCCAACAGGTGAAGCTGTACCTCGCCGACATGAAGACCCTCCGCGACATCCTGAGCCACGGCGGGGACCCGTACACGGTGTCGAACCGCTCCGGCGCGTTGTGGTCCCTGAAGGGGGGCAGGCACTCGATGCGCCTGATGGGCGCTGAAGGCTTCATCCAAGCGTGCTGCGACCTCGCCTCGCAGACCGTGCTTGCCTACGGCGGGAGCTTGGCCGACTTTCCCGAGTGGCCAGAGCCTGAGCGGTCGGGTCTCTCCGCGGAACGGCGTCCGTCGCTGCCTCTGTTGGACTGATCACGTCCCACTCGGCTGCCTGCTCCATTACTCGCCGTTGTCCACATCGTTGTCCAGTTCACTGACGGACCCCGCCGTCCGCTGCGGTACGGGGACCCCCACTGACCTGCCGGCTGCGTCTCTTCGCCGATGTCGGTGTCATCTGGACTGGAGATCAGGTGTGGGTGTCAACAAAGAATGACCATCCGGTGTCAAGCAGAGCGATCCGACCAGCCAGAAACCGCACGTCAGGCCACCGCTGCGGTGTCATCTAGCTCGAACGGTGAACGACGAGCGGCGCCCGTACGACACTCCAGGTCACCGACTCGTGCGTTCGTCGGCGTGGTGCCACACGGCTGCGAAAGTGCCGTTGGTGACAACAAGCGCGTGCATCTGGTGACAGGTACCGCTGAGATTCCAGCGCCGAGCCGCAGGTCGGTCACGGCACCGGTGACAACTATCGCTGCGATGCACACCCGCCATCTCGGGCGGCCACTCCGTCTACTGGGGATGCTGCGAGGTGTCAGTTCGGGGAGTTCTTGCGAATGTTGCCGACCGTGACGTGGCTGACGTTCAGGAGTTCGGCGATGCGGCGATCCGACAGGCCGAGTCGGGCAGCGCGTTTGACCGTGTCGGGTCGGCTCGCGACCGCTTCCGCGATGGCCTCCAGCTCGTCCTCGACCTTCTCGCGAGCCTCGGCAATCTTCTGCTCGCGCAGTCCTTCCAGGTAGGAGTCCAGGCCGTGGCAGACGATCTTGGGGTTCTCGATGGATCCGCACATGGCCAGGTTGGAAAGGATGTCGGCCTCGATCTCCGCCAATCGTTCGTCGGTGGTCTCGTCGGTGATGTCGTAAGCGTCGGCTTCCTCGCCGTTGGTCGCGCTGTCGAGGTCCCATTCCTGGATCAGGTCCGGGTTCATGTCGGCCGGCAGGTCCTCGGGGTACCGCTCGCCGATAAGGTCCGCGATCTCCCGTTCCGCCGCCGCGGCGTCGTCGCCCAGAACGGCGACGACGTTGGCTTGCCTGTCGTCCAGATCGGTTTCCCAGTCGTCGAGCATCCGTTGGGCGAGAGGCGCGATGTCTCGAAGCAACGCGTTGGCGGCCTCGCCGGTCAGGGCCGGGATCGCCCATCGCCGGTCGAAGCCGTAGTGAACACTGAACGGCGTCATCGGGCTGCCGACCTCGGCGTGATAGTCGGCCAACAGGACGCCGTCCTTCAAGCCGAGTTCGACATAGCAGCCCTGGGCCGTGAACTCCCTGTCGAAGTGCTGATGGAGTTCGGTGGCTCCGACGTGACGGATATCGAGTTCGGGCATGGTGATCCCCTTTTCGCCGGGACGGGACCACTCCCGTCGCGGTAAGAAACTTACCGCGACTGGTAAGTTTCTTACCACCCCCGCCGCCTCGGACTCTTGTTCGACGGCCGTCACCCCCTTATCGCCTGCCCTGATGCGCCCCGTCGGCCGTCTTCGGCGGCACGGGCCGGTCCGTCACCGCGTCGGCGTCGACCGCTGCGGCGTTCGATCTCTCCCACTCCCGGCCCCATCAGCTTGTTTGACATACCGTCAAAGGGATATATACCGTCGCCGGTATGGACGACACGCGCACCCGCGTCACCCCGACCGCCGAGCGGGATCGCTCGCTCATTGAGCGAGATCTCGCCTACGCCCTGGCCACGCAGGTCTTCGAACTCCGGCGGGCGGCAGGCCTGTCACAAAGCGAGCTCGCCGCTCGGGCGGGCATGAAGCAGGCGCACGTCTCGCGCTTCGAGTCGGCGCAGAGCACCCCCACCCTGTCCACGCTCCTCCGCCTGGCCGACGGCCTCGGGATGACACTCACGGTGGACTTCACGACGGAGGAGACCCCGTGACCAGGCTTGCCCGACTCGCCGCACACCACGCCATGAAGGTCCTGCTTCTCACCATCCCGCCATGGGTCGTCCTGTTACAGATCAAGGACCTGCACTGGGCGACCCTGGTCGGCGTATCGGCTCTCACCCTGGTACTCGCCGCGGCCGCGCTGGCCCTGTCCTTCCACCTGCCCGACTGCCCCCTGTGTGTCCACCGGACCGCCGCGGAACTGAGGAAGATCCGCTACCGGATCCCCCTGTACTGCGCGCATCTCGTCGGCCCCTTGCTCATCGCCGCCGTCCTCTTCCTCTTCCTCGCCCCCGCCCCACGGACCCGGCAGTACACCGACCTGGACGCGCTGAGGACCGTACGCATCAGCGCAACTCTGATCGCCTTGGTGCTGGTGGTCGCGGCCGTGCAGTTCCGCCGGCGGAACGCCGAGGCTCTTGCCCGTCCGTGGTGGAGCGGGGCTCTCTCCGCGCTCGACCGCGCTTCCAAGACGGCGGGCCACTACACCCATTGGGTGCATATCGGGGCGTGCGCGATCCTGGTCCCCTATCTGGTCCTCGTCCCTCACACGGGGCCGTGGGAGGCGATTCGGTGGGTTGTCATGCTGATCGCCCTGGGTGCCGGGTGGGCTGAGATGAACCACGCCGGGGCCCTGTGCGCGCGCTGCACCATCGGCTATGACCTCAATCGGGGGATGGAGCGGGCCGAGTCCGGCCGTCGCTATCTCCTCCTCGATCACCGGCTGACCGTGCCCCCTGTGGTGTGGCTCTGCGTCGTGGCGACGGCCGGGGCGAGCAACCTCCTGTTCGAGCAGGCCGCGCTCTACCTCATGGCCTTCCTCTTCCTGCTGGCGATCCCCAAAACCATCCTCAGCCGCTTCCACAACAGGCACCTGCCGTGGTGCCCGATCTGTTCCCGGGGCGACGGCGGCGACGATGGGGAGGAGGTCCCGGCCCCCGACTCACCCGGAGGTCTCCGCCTCCCCCTGCCCTCGGTCTAGGTCCGCGGCGTCACGAGCGCCGTGCGGCCGTCCACGGGAGGACGAAAGAGGGGTCTGCGGCGGCGGGCCCCTCTTGGTGGGTACGGAGCCCGCAGCCGATGTCGAGGGGCGGCGGTGCACCTCCGCCAGGCGGATAGTCCGGTTCACGCCGTTCTCCGAGAATCGCCGCAAGGCTGCCCGCGAAGCGGGGACGCTGACCTCGGGACGGACGAGGGGGCGTCGATGGGGTACACCGCTGTCCATCAGGACTGGGGCCGGCTGGACGCCTCATTGGACGATCTCGGCTGTGGCCGCTCATGGCGAGATGTCCACCGCGTTCCGGGGATGGAACTGGCCTGTCCGGAATGCCGAGGGCGGGTCTTCGCCCGGATCTCCCAGCATCGCTCCCGGCACTTCTACCACCAGGCGCGCCCGGACAACTGCGAGCTGGCGAACGAGTCGCCGGAGCATCATCGCCTGAAGCGCGAACTGGCGATGGCCGCCAGGGCGGCGGGCTGGCGAGCCGAGCTTGAGGTCGCCGGCGCGACCGGCAACTGGCGGGCCGACGTGATGGTCTTCGACGAGCAGGGCCACGCGTTCATGGCACTGGAGGCGCAGTTGTCGCCCATGACTCCGGACGAGGCGCGGATGCGGACCGAGCGGTATGCCGCGGACGGAGTGGCGGTGTGCTGGGTCGGGCCCCAGGAACGGCCCTGGCAGCGGGTCGTGCCCACGCTCCGCGTGCCCTTTCCGGCAGAGGATGACCGGGTCTGGCAGGTGCGGCACGGGATGGCCAGCTACGTCTGGGCGCCGCGCACGCTGAAAGCGAAAGCGGCTTGGGTCCACATCACTTGCCCGCTCGGCGATGCCCTCAAGTGGATTCTTGAGGGCCGGGTGCACGTTCACACGGAGCCGAACGGCACGGTGTGGTGGACGGCCCCTGCCTACCAGGACCTGGCGGTCGCCCGCGCCCGCCTGGAAGCCGGTGCGGAAGCCTCCGCGCGAGCAGCCGCCGCGGAGAAGGCTCAGCGCCAGGAAGAGCAACGACGGCGGGAAGCCGACGCCCGGGCCGCCGCCCTCAAGGAGTGGCGTCGCAATGCCGCGGCCCGGTCCATACAGGCGGAGCTGGAACGGCTGGCCGAGTTGCAACGGCTGGCCGGCTTCTTCGAGCACGCGGGCATCGATGCCGCGATGTGGCGAGTCTTCACGCAGATGGTCCGCTCCACCTCGGGCAAGACGGTCGTCTACGGAGACCAGAGCCCGTCTCACGGCAACGGTCTTCTCGTCTACACCCGGCCGCGGGAATGGAGCGACCCCCTCCTGGCCGGCGTGGTGTGCCCGGCCCCCGAGGGCCTCATCAGATGGCCGGGGAACCTGACGATCTTGGTGCCTGGTCCCACGTGGCTGGCCCGGATACAGGCTGCCCCACGGCCCGCCCTCCAGGTCGCGGTCCTGGACCCTGTGACCGGCCGCAGCGACTTCGTCAAAGTTGCCGCATCGCACCAACCGGAGCCGATCCAGGAGTTACCCCGATCAGGGCCGACAGGCTGAGACGTCGACCGCGCAGCGCTACGGAGCACTGCCACTGACGTCGCCCTCACCGGCTCCCCCGAGCGACACGAGGGCGGGTCACCTCCCGGCCGGGGGGTACTGCCATTCTGTGCCGGTACCGGGGGGCAAGGTGATGAGGCGGCCGTCGACGACCCGCTTCTCGACGGCGGGCTCCCCGCCAGGGGCTGCGACGGCGGCGCGGTGGAGCGCGACGCGTGCGGCGGGGGTGCGGGGGTGCTTCCGCCAGTACGGGTGCTCGCCGATGCGCACGGAGAGATGGAACAGCCGCTGGTCGAGCTCGGTCCGCCGCTCGGCGGTCGGCGTGGCGGAGAGCTCGTTGTAGGTGCGGATGCTCTCCTGTTTCAGCTGGATCAGATCGGCGGGGAAGAGCCAGTTTTCGGCCATGTCCTGATTACAACACGAAATCGAACAGGCGTATGATTGAGCCATGACCGTCGACTACCCCCATCGTCTCGTCGCGCTGCAAGCACAGCTGCATCGCGTCCGCTCCCAGCACGAGGAACTCTGCGCGACACTCCCGTGGTCGGCGGACCCGCTGGAGGGCTGGCAGGCGCGGGAGGGCGTCTACTCCCACCGCGGCGACGTCGAGGCCAGCCCCGGCTACACCCCGCAGCAACGGGCACGGAAGGCGGCCTTCGAGCGTCGACTGAGCCGGCTGACCGGCCTGGTGTTGACCGACCCGTTCTGGTCGACGCTGGCACGCGAGGACATCGTCGAGGCGCGGATGGGGCTCAAGCGCGCCCACCTGGTTCAAGGGGCGTAGTCGTGGACCTGGCGGGCGGCCCCGCGTGGCTCCCGCCGGACCTGGAGCGCCTGCGGACGGTGGAGACGCTCCTGTCGGTCCTCCTTGACGAGACCCGGGTCCGGATCGCCGCGGTGGAGGCTGAGGAGCGGGTGCGCGCGGACGCGGCCCGGTACCGGCCGCCGGTGGTGGAGTGGGTCATCGAGTACGGGATCGACGCGGCCGGCCGCTCCGTTCTCGTCCACACCGGTGACTGCCCGCTGGTCTCCGGTCGCTCCCGCCCGGCCACGCGCGCGCAGGCGGTCGAGGCGCTGCGGGACTCGATCGCGCGCGCCTGCGCGATCTGCCGGGTGGACTCCGCCCTGGGTCTCCTTGACGTCTGAGCCTCCGAGGGCCTGGCGCCCGGCGGCACTGTCCCGAGGGCGGCGAGGCCCGTCCCGGTCCATGGCGGCCAAGGGGAGTAGCTCCACGGGGCGGGCGGGGATCACACCTTGCTGGTCCAGCCGTTCACGGGTGTGCGCTCGCCCACCCTGCACGCGTAGGCGATTACGTCCCCGATCCGTTCCGCGCTCTCGTGTCGGCCCTGGTCTTCCAGCTCGACGGTGAGCATCCCGGGGGTGGGGAAGGTGGTTTCGGTGATCTCGCCGGTCGCGTACAGCCGACTGATCGCGCCCCGTCCCGGTGGGACCGCAGAATCTCGCGCACGGATTCGTCTGTCAGATGGTCCACGGGCTCAGAGTAGGGACGACACCGGGGCGAGCGGTGTATCACGGGCGCCTCGTACCGCGCACGTGGAGGCGAAAGCCCCGGCAGACCGTGAGGTCTGCCGGGGCTGTTCGGGCCGGTGTACCGCAATTTCGAGGGGTGAGCTCGTCGCCTTTATCGGTCACCAGCGCCGAACGGCTGCCACCGTGCCATATACAGGTCGTTCAGTGCTCCGGACGGCTCCGTCGGCTCCTCGGATGGATGACCCTCCACGCCCGGACCGGCCCGGTCCGGTCCGGTCCGGTCCGATCCGGCGGACCCTGGAAGGAGAGATGACGAGGGAGACCTGCGGGTGACGCTGAGACCACCGGTTGAGCCCATGCTGGCGCAGGCTGCGGAGTCGGTGCCGACTGTGGTGCGTGATCTTGCTTTTGAGCAGAAGTTCGACGGGCACCGCGCCCTGCTGTTCACCCCCGCCGAGGAGGGTGGCCGGGTCCAGTTGCAGACCCGCCGCGGATCGCTGATCCAGGACCGTTTCCCGGACTTGGTCGCTGCTGCGGAACAGCTCCCCGACAGGCTGGTTCTCGACGGCGAACTGGTGGTGTGGGACGCCGAGGCCGGGCAGCTCAGCTTCGAGGGTCTGCAGCGCCGGGCCGCTGCCGGCAGTCGCACTGCGCCCGGGCTGGCGGCCAGCCTGCCGGCCTACTTCGTGGCGTTCGACGTCTTGATGGCTGACGGGGTCACGCTGCTCACCCTGCCTTACAGGGAGCGTCGACGACGGTTGGAGGTGCTGTTCGCGGCCCGGGCCCTGACAGCCCCGTGGACGCTGTGCCCGATGACAACGGACGTGGCGAAGGCGCGGGAGTGGCTGGAGTCGTGGACCGACGTGTCCGGCGTTGAGGGCCTGGTCGTGAAAGGCATGAACCAGCGCTATCTGCCCGGATTTCGAGGCTGGTCCAAGATCAGAAGACGGGACACCACAGAGGCGATCGTCGGCGCGGTCACCGGCACACTGACCCGCCCGCAGCTGCTGGTCCTCGGACGCTACGACGACACCGGCCGCCTCCGGGCGGTAGGCCGAACTGTCGCGCTGCGCCCGGAGCAGGCCCGTCAGGTCGCGGAGCACCTGACCGCCGCCGGCCCCGGGCATCCGTGGACGGGGGTGCGGTTCGCCGCCGCGTGGGGGTCCCGCGATTTCCTGGACGCGGTCCTGGTCCGCCCGGAGGCGGTGGCGGAGATCAGCGCAGACCGGGCTGTGGACCGGGGCGGCGTGTTCCGGCACCCGCTCCGATTCAAGCGGCTGCGCCTGGACGTGGGCGCCGAGGACGTGCCAGCGTTCGGGGCAGGGCCGGCTTCGGCCACCGGATGAGTCCTCGCCGCAAGGGCCCGTCGACGTCTACCGAAGAGGTTCACCGGTTCAAGCGGGTACGCGGCCCCCACGCGAACTCAAGGTCGTCCAGGAGAACGGTCTCCAACGCCTTTTTCCACCGGCCACGCAGCAGGAACGGCGCGGTCTCCATCCGCTCGCAGACGATCAGGCTTTCGGGCTGACCGGCCAGCATGTAGCGGCCGTGCTCGGCCGGCCTGCTGCCCGGGCCGTACGAGCGCAGCAACTCCTCCAGGCGTGCGCGGTGCTGTTCGGCGAACACCTGAAGGCGCTCGACGTACCCTGCTCGCTCGTCCTCGCGCACGGCGCTGAGCGCCACGGTCAGGATTTCGTCCGACGCCTCGGAGCTGAGGAAGTCGGTCGGGTCGGCCAAGGCCCATGTGCAGCGCCGTGCCGCCGACAAGACCTCCTTCGTGTCCAGGGCCGGAGCCTGTTCCTGCGCCGGGGGTTCCGGAGTGGAGGGGGCCGGCTGCCGAGGGTGCGCGAGCAGCAAGGCGCTGGAGGCGGCGAGTCCGCGCTGGGTAGTGGCCGTGGTGTCGGCGATGCGCAGCAGGTGGCTGGCAACGTCGCGGACCCCGGCGTGCCATCCGTCCTCGAACTGCGGATCTGACCCGTGCGGGGCGCTGCTCTCGGAGATCCAGGTGTGGGCCCCCGCCACGGCGCCGGCTTCCAGCTTCGACACGATCTCGTCCGCCTGCTCGGGAGTGACGCCGAGGGCGGCGAGGGCCTTGAACACGGTGAACCGCGCCCCTGTCGCCTCGCTTTGGTGATGGCCGATGCGGGCCAGCTCCTGGCCGTACGCGTCGGAGTCGGACTGCTCGGTGCTCACGCTGTGCCTCCACTGTCTGTGGGGTTTGACGGCCTGGGCCGGATTGCGTACGGGGGTCGGGGCTCGCGTCTCGATGGCGGAGGGCGCGGTTCAGGGCGTGGGGTGGGGGCGCTTGGTGCCCTTGCGTCCGTCGCGCAGGGCGGCGATGAGCTCTTCGGGCTCAGGGCGGAGCCCGCTGCCCAGGTAGCGGATGCCCTCCCCCTCGGGCGGCGTGTCGGTGGCCTTGCCGATGGGGTGGCGGCGGCTGGTGGCGGTCCGCCATCCGTAGCGGGAGTCCCACACCACGGCCGCGGCCGGCTGGTCGGTGTCGAGCGGAACGGCCGCGGCGACGTGTTCTCCGTCGGGCTGGCGCATCTCCACCTGGACTTCCTGGGCGATGCCGGCCGCGGCCAGGAAGTCGGCGGTCCGCTGCAGGTACGGCTGATCCTTGCGTGCGCGCAGCTCCCGTTCGGCGACCGCGATGGCCATGCTGTCGGCCTGGACCTGGGTTGCGGGGTAGCCCAGCTGGCGGGCGGCGTCCTTCAGGTCCAGGCCTGGCTGCTTCTCGGCGAGGTCGGCGATGCGCCGGCCGCGCAGGGTGGCCAGGCCGGACTGTGCGGTGGGGCGGAAGGTGATGCCGAGGGTTTCGGCGACGTACTCCCCCTTGACGGCGGGGTCGGCGTCCAGGAGCTCGGCGATCCGCGGCAGGATCTCGTCGCGGGGGATCATGTCGCCGCTGCCCGTGGGGCGGCCGCCGCCGGCGGCCTTGCCGGGGCGCTTGTTCTTGTACGCGAGGACCAGGTGGCGGGGCCAGTGCTCGGTGCCCTTGGGGCCCGCGGGCACGAGGACGACGCCGGCGGCCAGGTCCGGGTCCTTCTTGTAGGTGTTCCAGGTCACGGGGGCGATGCTGAGCAGTTCGGCGGCCTCGTGGCGGTCCAGGAGGTCCTCGTCGTCGTCGACTTGGGGCAGCTCGGGGATGGGCTCGCCAGCGTAGTAGGCCTTGGTCTGCTCCGCGTCCCAGAGCTGGTTGCGGGCGCTGGGCGAGCTGATCGGCGCCGGGTGGCCTTCGGCCGCGTACGGCTTCTGGTTTCGGACGGTGACGAGCTTCTTGCCGAGGGCATCGGCCAGGTCGGACATGGTCTGGACGTGCTGCAGGCGTCCGGCGCGGATCATGTGCTTCTCCTTCATCCGGGGCGGGGCGCTCGTGGCGCCCCGCCGGTGGGGTGTCAGTCGTTCGTGGGGTCGGGCAGGCAGTGCGGGTTGCACGGCGCGCCGGCCTCTGCGCCGCATCCGTCGCAGGGGCGGGCGGCCGCCTCGATGAGCGGGTGGAGGCGGGCGAAGGCGCTGTCGGCGCCGGTGTGCGGGGTGATGCTGCCGCCGGCGATGACGTACACGGCATGCGGCGGGTTACCGGTGGTGCGCACCCGGATGCCGGCGGTGTCGCCCGGGCCGGCGGCGAGTCCGGGGATCGCAAGGACGCCGGTGGCGGGGACGTTGGTGACGCCGGCCTCGGTCAGGAGCTGGGCGAGCCGGGCGAGTTCGGCCACGGCGGCCGCGGAGGTCGCCGGCCAGGCAGGCGCGGCGCCCGCGGTCTGCGTCGGGCTGCCGGCGGGGTACGTCAGGGAGAAAGACACAGGGCCTCCAGGGTGTTGGGGTGTGTTCGGTGCCGCGGGCTGCCACCACCCGCAAACAAGAAAACATTACCTATCTTGCATCACCGTTGGCAAGTGGAGTGGTCGCACCGCCGCGGCGTACGGATACACTCGGAAGCGAGATACATCTCTCGGGTCTCCCGCGGAGTGTGTTTTCGGTTGGCCGGCGCCCTTGCCACCCGCCTCGGCGGAAGTGGGCGCCGGCCGCTTTCTTTTCCGCCGGCCGCAAGGCTCCCCCGCGCACCGGCTGGTCTCCGCGTCCTCTTCGCCTTCCGGGTTCCGGGCACGTCCTCCTGCGCTAGCCTCGTTGCAGCATCTACGACTTGGAGGCCGCGATGCGGATCGTCTTCGACCCGGCCGAGCAGGAAGCCTTGCGTGCCGACGCGCGGGAGATGGCTGACAGCGACCCGCAGATCGCCTACGTCCTGGAGCGCCTGGCCGGCGAGGGCGTCGATCTGGACGCCGTCACCTCCTGGGAGGACCTGCGCGAGAACTTCGGGCAGCCCCCGCTCGACGACTCCGCTCCCACCTCGCACGTCGCCTGATGGGACGCCACGCACCCAAGCGCGCCCGCATCGTCTTCTACGACGTGGCGCAGGACCAGGTCGAGAAGATGACGGAGGCCGAGCGCCTCCGGCTCGACCCCGTACTGGTGGCCGTCTCCAGGAATCCCGAGATCGGCGTGCTGTCGAAGCACGGCGCGATCCGTGAATACCGCGAGGACGGCGTCCGGATCGTGTACGTGCCGACCGCCCTCGGCACCCTGGTCCTGGTCGCCTACGTCGAGACGGACTGACGTCTTCGAAGGGCCGTGAACAGCTGGCCACAGCAGAGCCCCGGACGCGACGTCCGGGGCTCTTGTCTTCGAGCCGGGTCCGGTCGACGATCACTCAGGTGCCGTTCGGCGTCTGCACCGTGCCGCGCTCGTGTCGACCACAGTCGACTTGGGTCTCGTAGCGGTCGGCGCTGGCCGCGCCGGAATTCGGGACCAAGATGGTACGCGGCTGGGCACCGGTCCACCGCGCGGCCAGGGCGTCGGCGGCCTGGGGCCGCCAAGACGGGACGGGTGCGCTCTTGTCCGGGGTGGGTCCGGCGAGGAAGACGGACGGGCCCACCCCGGATGGGCTCGCGGGCCATGACGAGATTGATGCTGTTCACGAGGAGGCTCCGTTCTGCGCGGCGGCGCGGGCAGCGTGCTGCGGGGTCCAGGGCAGGGGCAGGTTGTCGCCCTCCTGGCGGGGCACGACGTGGACGTGCAGGTGGAAGACGGACTGGGTCGCCTCGGTTCCCTTCGAGGTGATGAGGTTGGCGGCGGGGAGCTCCGCCATCAGCTCGGCCGCGCGGCGATACACCGCGGCGGTCACCTCCGGGTCGGCGCCTGCGTCGGCGACGTGAACGCGCGGCAGGACCATGACGTGACCGTCGGTCACTCCGCCGGTGCGCGGTCGGATGGCGAGGGCGTCGGGCCATTCCCGGAAGATGGCGGCCGGGGCCTGGCCAGCGGCGATGGAGCAGAAGACGCAGGTCTTCACGGCGGGCCTCTCCTGGTGGGCGGTGAGTCGATCGGGTCTCGTGCGGGGTGGGTTGGTCAGATCCAGTGGAAGATGTCGCGGACCTGGCTGGCCGCGCCGCTGAGGCTGTCGGCGGGGAGGCTGTAGTCGATGTCGTAGGGGTCCTCGGTCTCGTCCATCACGGCGCTGGAGGCGGCCACCAGGACGTCGGCGAAGGCCTCGTGGACGTCGGCGTCCTTCAGGGCCTGGACGATGTCGCCCTGATTGGCGTGGCCGCGGGTGATGGCGTCGGCGAGCAGGCGGAGCGCGGCGGCTGCGGCCGGGGCGAGGTCGGCGAGGTCTCCCCCGTCGGCAGTCAGGCTGGCGCGGGCCGGGGTCTCGATGCCGGTGATCGTGGCGAGGTGCTTCGGGGCCGGGGTCTCGCTGGTCACTTCGACTCCTCGGAGTGGGTGGCGGGGCTGAGCTGTGGGGTGCCGGGTCAGGGCGGCCCGACCCCCCAAGAATGCCAACAAGAAGTTGGCGTATCAACATGAAATTGGCCAACTCGAACTTGGCCTTTATGTCGTGGAAACGCCAGCGCCCCCGACCTCCGGCAATGAGGTCGGGGGCGCCAGCAGGATCTGCCAGACTCGGCCGGGGCCTGCCAGCAGGGACGCGGTGGCGCGCACGGCCGGCAACGGTCTTACCTGCACCCGCGCACACTCCCTACTTGGCGAGGTGGTCCAGTGCGCGCTGCAGAAGCGGCCGGTGCGCGGCGTAGAGGGTGCGGCCGGCGGCGATAACCGCGGCGTCGAGCTGGTCGAGGGAGACGAACGGCCACCAGTTGGCGTCGAGGGCGTCATCGGCCGCGACGGCGGTCACTGTGGCGGGCAGAAGGTACAGCGCGCTGGTGGAGGCGACCCATGCGTTGTCGCTGTTGCGCCAGTCGTCCACGACGTCGCGGCCGAGGACGATCGGGTGGTGGTCGGCCAGATCGATGCCGGTTTCCTCTCGCAGTTCGCGGACCAGGGCGGCCGGGGCGGTCTCGCCGGGATCGACCATGCCGCCGGGGATCGCCTCCACGTGGATGTCGGTCCGAGTGATCAGCAGCACCCGGCGCTGGTCGCCGCTGCCCGCGACGACGATCGGGTCCGCGGCCTGGTTCTCGCCCCACTTCCCGAGGTTGCGGCCGGTACGGCCGGTGCGACCGTGCGGGTGCATCGGCCAGCCTCGCCCGTCGAGTTCGAACGGGACGAGCGCGGTCGCCCGGCGCTGGTCCCAGTCGTGCACGTCGGTCGGTGTGGGCGCCGCCTCTGCCCAGTTGGGCACGTGGTGTGCCAGTGCCGACGGCTGAAGCTCCGGCGGCGTGATGTCCACGGGGGTGTACTCGCTCATCATGGATCTCTCCTCTTCTCGTGACGGTTCTTGGGGACCGGGCGGCGGCCGTCTGCGGTTCGCGGCGCCGGGCGCTCGGGGTGTTGGAGCTAGCGGTTCCGGCCGAGGGCGGCCAGGAGGCGGGCCAGGTCTCGGCGCAACAGGGCGCGCCAGGTGTTCGGCACCGGCGGAGGCGCGGGTGCGATGGCCGGCGGCGCCGGGTCGGGGTCGGGCAGGTCGTGGTGGCGGACCTGCAGCATCGCGGTCGGCCAGGTGCCCGTGGGGAACCCGGCGGCGGTCAGGGTCTCGGTGAGGAACGCCCAGCCTGCGGTCCGGTTCTGCTCTGGACGGGGAGCCCGGGGGGCGGCCGTACCTCTTGGCCGATGCTGCGGCCGCCCCTGGGATCTTCGGCGCCGGCCTACTGGTCGGCGGTGTAGCGGTTGACCTGGTTGCGGATGTGCTCGCGGCTGAAGTCGAGGTGTTCGGCCACGGCCCTCTGCGTGAGGGTCTTGGCGTCCATCTCGGCCTTGACCGCGGCCCAGTAGGCGCGGTGGGCCGCTTCGATGGCCTGGTTGCGCACTGTGGCGGCCTTGTCGAGGCGGGCCTTGGCCGCGCTGACCTCGCCGGCCTCGGGGGTGTCGGGTTTGGTGGGGGTCATGGTGATCGGCTCCGTGTCGGTTGAGGGACGATGTAGCTGCCCCCTGCTCCGGTTGAGAGCGGGTTGGGCTGGCCCGGGGCGGGCGGCTTGGTTGGTAGCCGGTGATGCCGCCCGTCCCGGGGGTCAGAGCGCCTTGGCCTTGGGCTCGCAGGCGTGCGTGAGGGCGGTGTCGAGGATGGGTCCGATGCGGTCGGGGTAGTCGGTGATCTTCATTGAGAGCCCGCACTTGTGGCACTCGAACTGCGCGGTCTTCATCGGCGTGGTCAGGCGGCCGAGGGCTCGGCGGATCAGTTCGGCGAGCATGCCCCTCTCCTTCGGTCCGTCAGACGGCGAGGGCGATGATCCCGGCGAGGACCAGCAGGGCGACGGCAGCGGCGGTGATGTCGATGGCGAGCCGGAGCGCGCGGAACTTCCGAGCGGCGATCCGGGACAGGACCACGATCAGTTCGGCGCTGCGGTCGGTGGCGATGTCGGCGGCGGCCTGTTCGGGCGTGCAGGTCGCCCAGTGGAGGTAGGAGCCGCTGACGTCGCCGCCGAGGCGGGGGCGGACGATCAGTAGGACCAGGAGCATCGCGGCGGCCAGGGCGGCCGCGCCGATCCCGGCGGCGATGGTGGCGGCGACGGGGAGGTCGTGACCGGGGACGGTGGCGATCAGGACGGCGAGGGGGAGGCCGAGGACGGTCAGGAGCGCGGACGCTTTGGCGTCGGTCCTGCCCATCTCGGCAATCACCTCGGTGCGGGCCTGGGCCAGGCGCGCCTCGGTGGGGGCGGCCTGCGATAACTGCTGGATCTGCTCCATGATTCGTCGCCTCCGGTCGTCGGTGCGGGCCCTTGCCCACCCCTCAATGATGCCAAGTCTGAGTTGGCATGTCAACTCAGACTTGGCCAACTCGTGATTGGCGTTCAGGAAAGGGGTCGACTACTCGTCGACGGGGTCGGCGTGCAGGTCGTCGTACGCGGAGGCGGCCCTCCCCCAGAGGTTGCTCGCGCGCTCGGCGGGCTCCTGGGCGCACAGGCGGGCGTAGAGGTCGGGGAAGTTGCGGCCGGTGCCATCGCCGTCGGGGTCGTTGTCCATGGCTTCGGCCAGGGCGAACGGGTCGGTGGGCACCCGCGGTTCGAGGTGGTCGAGGTCGGGGCGGAAGGCGCCGGTGGCGATGACCGTGCCCTCCACGTGCGCGGTGGAGTGCAGCTGCCCGCGCAGGCCGGCGGCGATCTCCTCGGCGTGGCTCTCGTGTTCGTACGGACCGATCCGTACGGGGTCCAGGCCGGGCCGGTGGAGGATGACGGCGTGGCCGACCGGGTCGGTGTAGCGGACGGGCCGGCCGAGCTGGTGGGCGTAGGCGATCTCGGCGCGGGTGGAGTCGCCGATGTATCCGCCGGTGTTGACGACCAGGACTTGGTCGCAGGCCCGGATCTTCCAGCGGTGTAGCGCGTCCAGTGCGAGCTTGAGCTCCTCGGCGGCTGCGGGTTCGGCCCACAGCGGGTGCGCCTTCTTCATGTCGCAGCCGGGAGCGAGGACCACGCGGCCGGCGGCCGTCTCGCGGAAGTTGGCCTCGGCGAGCTCGCTCCAGAAGCGGGTGGAGCCGCAGAGGGTGACGACCGTGGGCCGGTCGGTGGAGGTGTCGGACGGGTTGAGCAGCTGCTCGGAGGTGGCGGCGGCCGCGATGCGGCCGGCGGCCTGAAGGTCGCGGTGGTGGTGCTCGCGGTTCATCGGCATGTCCTTCGTTCTCGGGAAATGGGCGGGAGGCCGGCGCAGTGTGGGGGTGATGCCGGTAGTCGTGCGGGTATCCGCTGCCGGCCGATGTCCAACATCGTCATCGGCCCGTCGCGCGTAGCTCGCGCGTGTGGCACAGGACGGGGCCGATGCTTGCCGGGCAGTCCGTCGTCGACGATCCTGCCCTTCTTGCCCGTGACCCGGGGGTCGTCCCCGCAGGCGAGGATCTCTACCTCGTCGCCGGCTTCGAACACGTTTCTCCTTGCGTCGTTGGCGTGGGGGTGGTGAGTCTGAACGTGGGCGGCGGTCGGCGCCGCGGGCCGGGGCGGCGGGCTCGACTGGGGCCGCCCCCGAGGGCGGGCCGGCCTAGCGCATCGGCATGATCAGGTAGCTCAGCGCCGTGGCGTCCTCGTCGGTGGGTACGAGCAGCGCCGGCTTGGCGGGGTGGACGATTCGCAGGCGAACCCGGTCCGTGTTCAGCGCGGCGACGGCGTCGAGGAGGTAGCCGGGGTTGAAGGCGATGGAGACGGGGGCGCCGGTGAGCAGATCGGTGGTGGCGGGGATCCGATCGCGGCCGGAGGCGTCATCGGAGGTGCCGGCGCTGAGGGCCATGTCGCCGTCGGTGAGGTGGAGGGTGACGGCGTGGCCGCGTTCGACGACGAGGGCCATGCGCTTGACGGCATGGGCGAAGTCGGCGCTGTCGAGGTCGGCGGTTGCGGTGAAGTCGGTGGGCCACAGGGCCTTGTGATCCGGCAGTCGGCCTTCCATGGCGCGCAGGGTGAGCGTGCGCGAGTGGCCGGTCAGGCCGAGGACGCCGTGATCGGCGGGGAGGGTGAGGTGGATCTGCTCGTCGGAGGCGAGGATCTTGGCGGCTTCGGCGAGGGACTTGGCCGGAATCGTGACGGTGTCGGTGGTGCCGGTGGGCGTGGCGCGGTTCCAGGGGATGGAGCGGAGCGCGAAGCGGTAGCGGTCGGTGGCGGCAAGGCCGATCGTGTCGTCCGTGATCACGGCTTGGATGCCGGTCAGGATCGGCAGGGCGTCGTCACGTCCGGCGGCGGTGGCGACCTGGTGGACCGCTTCGGCGAGGGCCGGACCGGAAACGGTCCCGGCGGCCGGGGCGGGGCGGGGCAGGGTGGGGTACTCCCCCAGCGGGAGTGTGTGCAGGGTGTAGTGGATGCGGTCGGAGGTCAGGAGCAGGCGGGCGCCGTCGAGTTCGAGGTCTACCGGGTCGTTGCCCCTGATCGTGCGGGTGATGTCGGCGAGGAGGCGGCCGGAGACCAGGACGGTGCTGGGGGTGGTGACCTCGGCGTCCACGGTGGCCTCGGCGCTGGTCTCGTAGTCGAAGGCGGCGACGCTCAGGGCGCTGGCGGTGGCCTCCAGCCGGATCGCGGCGAGGACGGGTACGGGGGGCCGGGCGGGCAGGGCCCGGGCGGCGTCGGTGACGGCGGCGGCGAGCGGGGCGAGGTCGGTGCGCAGCTTCATCGGTGCTCTCTTCCGGGTGGGTGGGCGCGCCGCCGACCGGGCCGGGGTGCGCGGGTGTGCAGGAGAGGGGGCCGCGGGCCGTCCGGTGCGACCCGGACGGCCGACGGGGCCAGGTCCCTATTTCGTGGCGGCTGCGCGGAGCTCGCGCAGCCGGCGACGGTCGGTGTAGGTGGTGCCGGCCCAGATGCCGGGTCCAGCGTGGGTCGGGTGGTCGAGGGCCCAGGCGAGGCACTGCCGGCGGGTGGACTCCGGGCAGTTCACGAGGCACTCCTCCTGCCCCTTCAGGCGCTGCGCCGGAGAGCCCGTCCAGTGCTCGGGGTCGGCACCGGGCGCCATGCAAGGTTCGCTGCCGGTCAGCCGCGGCCACGGGGCGCGCTCGGGGGCGGTCACTCCTCCGCCCCCGTGGTGCCGGAGGCCGGGACGGCGGCGGTGGGCAGCAGGTGCTCGAAGGGGTCCCAGGCCGCGAGTTCGAAGCTCATGTCCAGGGCGTCGAAGGGGTAGACGACGCCCTGGGTGTGGTCGTTGTGGGCCGCCTTATCCGGCGGGAGGTTGGAACGGTCGCCGGCGTCCGAGTCGTCCGCTGCCTTGTCGAGGTCGACGTACGCGACGACGACGTGGGTGTCGGTGCGTTCCAGGACGTACAGGCTGCGGAGGGGCATCTCGTCGGGGTCGACGTCGTGGCGGCGGATCCAGGTCTGCCGGGTGGCGGCGACGGCCCACGCCTCGCCTGCGTCCGCGGCGTCGGTGACGGTGGTGCAGGCCTGCTTGTACTCGACGCCTTGATCGACGAGTTCGTTGACGCGGGCCCGGATGTGGTCGCTGAGGGCCTGGTCGCCGATCAGCCAGTTCAGGGAGATGAGCCCGGTCACGACGCCGCTCCCGTCCGGGTAAGGGTGTGGGAGATCGTGGGGGTGGCGAGGAGGCGTGCCAGTGCGGAGCCGGGGCGGTGAGAGCTGAAGGTGGCGGGCAGGCCGCAGTTCCAGCAGTCGGCCTCATCGCCCTCCCAGGCGACGTCGCAGCAGGTGCAGACGAACTCGCGGTCGACGAGCTGTGGGTTGGTCTTGACCAGAGACTCAAGGATCCGTGCGGCGATGCCCAGTCGGTGGGCCGTTGAGGTCCTGGGCTGCTTCTTGCGGCGGGTGTTGTGCATGATGGTGGTCTCTCTCCTGTTCTGGCGGGTGAGGGGCCCGGGACGGCCGGCGGTTTCTCAGGCCTTGACGGCCGTCCCGGGGCGGATCTATCGGGTGATGTAGTGGTGCGTGGCCTGGTTCCAGCGCAGGTCCCATCCGGCGCGCAGTCCGCGGGCGGACCAGTCGGTGTGACTGGTGGCGGCGGGGATGTCCTGGTCGGCCATGGTGTGGAGGAGTGCCGTCTCCCAGGCGCGTCGTGCGGCCTGGCGCGCCTCGCTGCCGTTCTCGGCGAGTCCGGTGAAGACGTGCACACCGCGTTCGCCGGTGCTGGCGCGCTCTATCGGGACGTCCACCTCCCACATGAACTGGGGCATCGTCATCCCTCGGCGTCCGGGTCGTACAGGACGCTGACCGTCAGCGGAGTGACGAGTACGCCCGTGCCGTCCTCGTCGTCCTGGCCGGGGCCGAAGAGCATCAGCTCCTCGGTGGCGCCCGTATCGCCGGACTCCGGTGCCCAGCCGGTGGACAGGCCCGGGGCGAGGGGACGGTGCTGCCTCAGTACGGTCTCGGCGCAGGCCCGGGCGGCTTCGCGGGTGGTGAAGGTGCCGTACGGGATGCCGTTGGCCTGCGCGCGATAGGCGGTGAGTTCGCCCGGCCCGTGGTCGGTGAGGTGGGTGATGCCGGGGAAGACGGCCTCGGCAGCGGCCAGGCGGGCCTGGTTCACGATGGCGGCGCCGAGCAGCTGGAGAATCGGTGCGCTGAGCGGCAGCGTGCCGGCGGCGGCGAGACGCCAGATGTCGGCGATCACGGTGTCGGGGTCGGTGGGAGAGGTCATCGGTTCTCCGTCTCGTTGCGGGCCGGTCTGTCCGGTCCTCGGCGATGCCCGGCCCTGGAGGCCGGGCATCGCGGGGGGCCGTCAGCGGCCGGCCGCGCTCGGCAGGTGCAGGGCTTCATCCAGGGCGGTCCAGAGGATGTCGCCGGGCTCGAAGGCGAGGGCGGCGAGGGTTAGCTGGGCGGCGCGGGCGGCGGTGTCGCCGACGAGGCAGCGAGGCCAGGCGTCGCGGAGTTCGGGGAGGGTGGGGGTGCGGCCGTACCAGGTGTAGGCCAAGCCGTTGACGCGGGAGACGAGCAGCCCCGGGTGGTGGTCGTCGCCCTGGAATCGGACGAGGAGGTCGAGGCCGGCCTGCTCGGCGGAGTCGACGAGGCGTGTGAGGATCTCGGGGTCGGCGACGAATCCGGTGACGGCGGCGCGCTGCTCCCACAGGTTGCCGGCGCGGTCGGCGGCGTCGTGGCCGGGCTGGGAGTCGTCGGTGAGGAATCCGGCGCGGTTCGCGGCGGCCAGGCGGGGGATAAGGGGCAGGGTCTCGTCGTCGGGCCCGTGGTTCGGCATGATCCCGGGGCGGGAGCGGATGTCGCCTTCGAGCCAGCGGGCGGTCAGTTCGCCGAGGTCGGAGAAGGTGGTGGCGGCGCGCCAGAGGCGGCGGTCCGCACGGCACGGCCAAGGATGTCGGATCTGCATGGCGGTCCTCCTGTCGGGTTCAGAGCCGGGCGGCCAGGTCCTCGGCGTCGTAGGCCTCGTGCTCGCGCTGGTCGATCAGCAGCTCGTAGGCGCTGACGGTGTTGGACTTCATGGGCTTCTGGCCCCAGACGTGCTTGAGGTAGTCCAGGTGGAGGCCGCGGGCGGTGCGGTTGCCGAGCTGGTGGGCGTGGACGAGCTCGTGCACGAGGGTCTGGGCGACATCGACCTCGCCGCGCATGTTGGCGATCTGAAGGACGATCAGTACGCCATCGCGGTCGATGGTCGTCTGGCCGTAGGCCCGGCGGGAGTGGCGGTCGGCGCGGCTGGCGGCGTTGACGTGCGTGGGGGTGATGCCGGGCAGGAGCTTGGCTTCCGCGGTGTTCACCAGGTGGTCGAGCTGGCTGGCGTCGCCGTTGAGGATCAGGTGGATGGCCGGCAGGGGGCCGAACTTGTCGCGAACGAGCTTCTCGGCGTGGGGGGCGATGGCTTTGGCGTACTTGCTGTAGGGGCCGCCTCCGAAGAGGAAACGCTCGATGGAGATGTGCATGCGGGGCGCCTTCCGGGTTGATTCGGTCAGGTCGGGTGGGTGGTCGGGGAGATCCGGAGGAGAACCCGAACCCCGACAAGAAAACTATACGCACTACACATCACCGCGTCCAGGGGGATTCCCTTGCCGCCCCCGTCAGTCCCCCGCACGCTCGGCGAACTCGGCGGCCCGCTGCAGGAGGTCGAGGACGGCGCCGACCGTCGGGGCGACCACGTTGTTGTGCACGGCGATGTCGAACTGGCGACCCAGAGACCGCGGGTCGCGGCCCTCCCGGCTCCACTGCGCCTCCATGCGGGCGCGGTAGTCGGGCGTCGGCTGGGCGTACGCGGCCGATTCGGCCATCGCGGAGCGGATGTAGATGTGGGAGCGACCGACCGTGTCGCTGTCGGCCGGGGCGGCCATGAGGGCGCCGAGAATGCAGTGCCGGCCGGTGGCGTCACGCAGCTCCCCGCGGCACCATCCGCCGGTGGCCAGCGCGGCGGCGGCCCGGCGGATGTGCACGCTGGCCCGGGTCGCCGGGCGCTGGTGGCGACGGGTGATCCGGTCGAGCAGGGAGGGGCGTGCGGCCGCCTGGGCGGCGGCGGTGGCTCGTTCGCTGCGCTCGACCTCGGCGAGGCCGGCGGCCGCCAGGGCGGGAATGTCGAATCCGGCAGGAGGCGCGGGCTGTTCGGGGGCCGGGGCGGCCGCGGGGGCCGGGGTGATCTTCTTGAGCCAGGCTTCGACCTCGTCGGCCAGGAGGCGCGTGCTCGCGTCGGGAGCCTGGGGGCCGAAGGCGGCGGGTGCTGCGGATGCGGGCATGGCGAAGCCTTCCTGCGTGCTGCGAGATGGTGGGTCGGGAGCTCCGGGGGCGGCCGGCTGAGTGGTTGGCGACCTGGTGGCCGGCCCCGGAGGGGGTGGATCAGGCGGTGTACTTCCGCACGTTCTTGTAGACGTAGTCGCGCTTGCGGCCCATGGCGTCGGCGACGTCCTGCTGGGCGCCGTGGTAGCTCTTGCTGAGCTCACCCATCCGCTGCCAGAACTCCTTCTCGGCGGCGAGTACGGCGTTGTCGCGTGCGCTCTGGGCGATCTGGACGGCGGCCTTGATGTCTTCCGTAGTGCTGGGCTCGGTGTCGGGTCGGGGGGTCATGTGTGCTCCTGGCGGATGGTGAGGGACGATGGTTCCGACCCTCCTGCTCCGGTTGGAGCGGGTTGGGAGACCCGGGGGCGGCGGGCTGAGTTTGGCGACCTGGCCGCCGTCCCCGGGGTGTCTCTACTGCAGATCCTTACGGGCGTCGGCGGCCGGCTCGTCACCGGCCCGACCGCGCCCGAGCACGCCGTCGGCCTTGCTCAGGTGGAGGGCGGACGCGTGGAGGCGCTGGGCGTGGCCCTCCTCCCCCTGCCCGGCGAGCCTGCGCGTGAGCGCGGCGGTCGTATCCAGCAGTCCGCCGGTACGCAGGCTGCGCTGGGTCGGGTCGGCGCCGGAGTTGAACTCGTCGCGGATGTCGCTGAGGTCCTCCGGCAGCGTGTAGAGGGTGTCGCCGTCCCAGCGGTCCGGGTTGATCCGGGCAGTGAACGCGTGGACGCCGAGAGCGGTGACAACCGCGGTGATCGTGATGCCGTTGTAGCGGACGACGGCGGACAGGAGCTTCACCCCGGCACGCCGGGCGCGCGCCGCCCGGATCGGGCGGTGCTCCAGGGACTGCGGGCGGTCGGTTCCGACGGGGTGGACCGGGACGTTGGTCATGACGGGGTCCTTCGGGCCGCTGATGCTGGCGAGTTGGGAGGTCTCGGGGCGGGAGGCCGAGTTGGCAACCTGACGGCCCTCCCCCGAGGAGTTCGAGCTGCCAGGCTGGAGGCGGTCTGCTGCGAAGCACGTAGACGAGGGGGCACCCCGGCCCGCCAGTCCAATATGCATCTCACGCGAATGCATTGCAAGCGAATGCCTTAAAGAGTTTCGTCGCGGTCCTCCACCCACGCCTCGGAGGTGTATCTGGCACTGCACTGGCCCCGGCCCAACGATCCGGCTTGATCGTGGCAGCCGGCTCGTACCGCCTCCGGACAGGGATGGGCGGCTCTCAGACATCGCTAAGGCTCCTGATGGCCTCCAGTGCCTGGCGGGGCGAGGCGATCTGGGGCTCGGAGCGCTTGCTGGCTGCCTTGGGCCCGCCCTTGCCGCCCCCGCCCTTGCCGCCCCCGCCGTCGCGACGGCGGGAGCCGCCATCGTCGTCGGCTTCGTCGTCGGGCTCGGGCCAGAACTCGCCGGGGCGTACGGGTTCGTTCCAGTCGAACCACAGGCCGCGCTTGGTCAGCTCGCTGACCTCGTGGTCGGTGAGCCGGTTGACGTCCTCGGGAAACAGCTCGGCGAGGTCGGTGTCGAAGTCCGCGTACAGGGACCGCATGAGGACCGCGCGGCCGTTGTCCATGACCATGATGGCGACGCCTCCGGTGGAGACACCGTTCTCCGGGTCGGCCTCGCCGCGCATGGCCCGCTCGATCGCGGAGCCTTCCTGCTGGGCGTAGCGGGCGGGGATGGTCGGGACGTCGTAGGTGTTCTCCATCGTGCCCTCGGCCGCTTTGCGGGTGGCGGCGGGGCTGCCCATGTTGAAGATGGTCGGCCGGCTGTTCTGGCGGAGGTTGTCCTTCATCTCGGTGGAGAACCCGTTGTGGGCGAACGGGGACTGGCCGGCCGGGTTGAGGCCGATGCCGTATTTGAGGCCGGTGACGGTGAGGTCGTCGCCGTCGGTCTGGATGAACGCGCCGAACTGGGCGTCCTGTGCGGCGGTCATGAACTCGTCCGTGAACACGTTCAGCTGCTTGTAGGGGCAGCGGGGGTCGCCGGGCTTGTAGTCGTGCGCCTCGCCGTCGTGCGGCCAGGGCATCTCCGCGCGGATCTCGCACAGCGCCTTCGCCGCGCGAAGGGAGCGGGCCATCCACAGGGCGTTGGAGCCCTGCCGGTCGATGTACTTCCCCAGGACGGTGGTCTTCTCGTCCTTGCGGACGGTGGAGAGCCACACGACCTGCCCGGCGAGGGACATGGCGGCCATGTCGATCGCGAAGAACTGCGTCTTCCCCGACCGGGACACGCCCAGGATCAGTCCGTGCCGGGCGGCGTTCTTGTCGTGCTGGAACACCATGTTCTTCACCGGCTGGCCGGTGATGGTGTATCCGCACACGTACATGCCCTTGGCGTCCGGGGTGAGCAGTTCGCGGGTGGCGGGGAAGATCGCGGACAGTGGGGGCTTGTCGAAGGCGCTGATGAGGAACTCGGTGCCGTCGATGAGGACGAAGACGCAGGAGTCGTCCTCGGGCAGGCCCAGGCCGCGGCAGACCTTCGCCAGGTCGATGCGCGGGGTGGTGGTGGCGTCGGCCATTTTCGCCCGGTAGAAGGTGACCCCGCGCTCCTCGTCGCGGGTGTGGTGGACCAGTTCGGAGCCGGGGGCGCCGCCCTTGGGTCCGCCGACCTTGTCCGTCCAGCGCTCCTGGGGGGTCGGCTTGGTGCGTCGGCGCTGGTTGGCGTCGGGGGTGATGCGGGCCTCCAGCCAGCCCGGCCCGCCCTGGCGGCCGGGCTGGACCGCGACGTCCATCAGGACGACATCGTGCGCGGGCACGCCGAAGGGGGCGGCGACCGCGGTCTCGGACAGGCCGGTGATGGGCCGCCCGGGCTCCGAGGCGCGCAGCAGGAGTGTCATGTCGTGCTGCATCCCGGGGTGTCGGGTGGCCTTGACGATGTGGGTGCGGGCCGGGCTTCCGGCCTGCTCCCACATCATCCGAGCGTCGCGGGTGAGCACGTCGGCGCCGTCGTCGACCAGCTGCGGAGCCTCTTCCGGGGCGATCTCGGGGGTCGGGTGCGGGGCCGGGGCGGCGAGGGCGGGGCGGTGGCGGCTGCGGGCGTGCCGGGAGAACGGCATCACCAGGTAGCCGGCGGCCGCCCAGCCGGCGGCGAGCAGCCCGTCCATCCACCATGGGCCCCAGCCGGCGGTGGTCTTGGCGGTGACGTCGATGGCGGCCGCCAGGACCAGCGGGGACCAGCGCAAGATCTTGCGCCCGGCGCCGTGCGCGTCGCTCTTGGCGGCCAGGAGCCAGCCGCCGATCCCGGCGGCGCCGGCCAGCTGCACGACCTGGTGGACGGGGCTGTCGGGGTAGATGTTCGGGGCCACGGCCAGCACGGGCGCGGCGAGGGTGTAGGCGAGGCGTTCGAGCACGACACTGCGCGGCGTGGACACCAGATTCTCCTTCGGGAACGGGGACGAGCGGCCCCGCAGAGGTGCGGGGCCGCTCGTGGCGGGGTGGGGAGGGGTCAGCGGTTGAAGAAGCCCGGCCGGGGGGTCTTCTCGCGCCGGTTGGAGCGGATGTCGTCCAGCGCCCCGTACAGCCGGGAGTGGGTGCGCTTGGCCTCCCAGGTGAGGTCGGCGGTCTCCTGCGCGCTGTCGCACAGCCGCTTGACCTCCACGGCGGCGCCACCCAGGGCCACCGAGACCAGGTTGGTCATCTCCACGAACTTGGCGTCCAGGCCGGCGTTCTCGATGTCGCCGGCGACGTCGTGGGTGTGGGCCGCGTTGGCCTTCATGCTGCGCCGCAGCGCCTCCAGTTCGAGGCCGGCGTCGTCCATGGCCTTGCCGAGCTTGTCCAACTTGCTCTGGACGGACTTGTAGCGGTTGTCTCCGTCGGCCGGAGCCGCGGCCATGCCGGTACCGCGGGGTGCGAGGTCGCTCATCTGCGGGTGTCCCCTTTCCTAGTCGTGGTGGGCGGCGGCCGACACGGACGTCAGGCCCGCGTCTTCCTTGGCGTCCATGTCCTCGCCGTAGACGCGGGCGACCTCGGTCGCCCCGAGCCTGGCGGCCACCTTGGCAATGCCGCACTCCTCGGCGCACCGCTGCGCCTGCTTCTTCATCTCACCCGCGGTCTCGGCGAGGTCGTCGATCAGCTCGGTGACGGCGGCGGACACGTTGTGGTCCTCGGCCAGATCGGCGGCCATCTCCGCCAAAGCGTCCGCGACCCGGCCGAGCGCCTCCCTCAACGCCTCGGCGCGCTCCTCGTCGGACGCGGCCTTGATGGCGATGTTCGCCATCTCCATCAGGTACTCGTCGAACGTGATGTCCGTACGGTGCTGGGCAGCCAAGTTGCCCTGCCTGGACGGCCTGCTGACCTGTGTGTTGCTCACGCTGCTCCCTTCCGTGCTGGTGGGTCGGCTGGTGCCGGGACGTTCGGTGTGCGGCTCCGGGGCGGGCGGCAGGCCCTTGACGCCGGTCGTCACCGCGGCCGGAGCGTCGGGGACGATGTCCGCGTCGACGACGTCGTCCTCGGTGGCGGATCCGGCGGGGCGCGGCGGGCGGCTGGGGTGATCGGGCCACTCCGCCGTCGGGGTGGGCGGTGGTCCGAACCGGCCCTCCGCGGACCGCCGTCCGCGCCGACCTGCACGGCGGCCGGTATGCCCGGCACCGCGGGTGCGGCCCCGCCGTCCGGTCCGGCCCGAGTCGTCGGAGCGGCGTCGGAACCGGCGGAACCGGCGGCGCTTCTTCGAGCCGTCAGACGGCTCGTCACCGGCCTTGGACTCCTTGCCGGATTCATCGCCCGTCGGGTCGGGCTTCCCGTCGCCAGAAGCGCCGTCAGGGCCGTCCTTCTTGGCCTTGCCGTCGGCGTCCGTGCCGGTGTCCTTCGGATCGGCACTCTTGGTCTTGTCGTCCTTGGCGGCCTTGTCCTTGGTCGGGTTCACCTTCTCCGTGCCGGCCGCCTTGGCGTCTGCGGCGGCCTTCGCATCGGCGCGGCGCTTGTCCCAGCGGCGCCGGGCTTCCTCGCCGACGGCCTTGCCCAGCGTGGTGCGACCCGGATCGGCCGACACCGCGGCTTCCCGCTTGGCCTTGCGTGCCGCCTCCCGCTCCGCCTTCCTCGCCCGGCGGTCCTCCCATTCCCGCTGCCGGTTGGCGCGTGCCTGATCCCGGTTCTTGCCCCGGTCGGCGACTCCGGCGGAGTGACCGGCGCTGCGCCGTTCCTGGCGCCCGGCCTGCCGGGTGGAGGCGCGGTCGGCGCGGCCGCGCGCCCGTTCCGCACGGGCGTTGGACGCCGGGGCGGGGGGTTGGGGCCGGCCGCCGTCACCCTTGTGGCCGCTGCCCTTGCCGGAGCCGCCAGGGCCGCTGTGGGAGCCCTTCGAGCCCCCGCCGGACCCGGCGTGCCCCGAACCGGGAGAACGGCCGCCAGAGGGCCGGCCAGGGTCCTTCGTGCCACCCTTGCCACTCCCGGGCGCCCCGGACCCCGAACGCCCGGCGGATCCGCCGGAGTTCGAACCGCGCGACCCGGGCCCCTTCGACCCGGACCCCGTTCCGGCCCCCGAGCTGTTGCGGGGCGCGCCGCCACCGCTGCCGCTGCGCGGGGACCCGCCGCCGCCGGCCTTCGAGCGGCCCTTGTCCGCACCGAGCCCGGAGCTGGGCGACTTCATGCGGTCGGCGTCGGCCTTTCCGCGTGCCGCCGCCTTGTCGCCCTTTGCTTTCATCATCGCGGTGTGGAGCTTTCCGTTCTGCTCCATCATCGCGACTTCCTGCGCGGTGCGGCCCTCCAGCAGCGCGGCCTTCCGTGCTATTTCAGCCTCACGGAAAGGCGCTTCGCTTTCGTGGTTGTACCGCGCCATTTCGAGGCGGAATTCCAACCAGTCGCCGAGACGGTCGGCGAGAGAACGCGGCTGGACGTATTCGCCTTCCTCGTATTCGGCTTCCTCATCCGCGCATTGCGGCGGGGCGAAACCGTCCGAACGCAATGCCGTGGCCGGGTCCGG
This sequence comes from Streptomyces sp. NBC_00513, assembly GCF_041431415.1. Taxonomy (GTDB): domain Bacteria; phylum Actinomycetota; class Actinomycetes; order Streptomycetales; family Streptomycetaceae; genus Streptomyces. The sequence goes on along the minus strand of NZ_CP107846.1, from coordinate 112,006 downwards.
GGCGGCCGGAATCGCCGGAAGTTGCATCGTGGTTTCTTCCGGGGATTCCGGCGGCGCGGCGGGAATGTCGTCCGGCGGCGGAATGGTGTCGGCGAAATTCGGGATGGGCGGCGGGGCGTATGAGGGTTCACCGCTCCATGGGCCACGGACCAGGATCCCGTTCGGGTCGTCCACGTCGGACACGGTGCACCTCCCTCCAGAGGGCTTGACAACGGGTGGGTCTCGCGTGCACGCGTGTGCACGTGCACGTGTGCACGCATTACGCGAGGCGAAGGCCCCGCCGGAGTCCGGCGGGGCCTTCGTTGGTGGGTGTTCAGCGGCGCGGGTCGTGCTGCTCCAGCACCTGGTCCGCGTACTGCATGAGGTGGTTCCACAGCCTCGGATCGCCCTCGGCCCGCTTGTCGATCGCGAGCTTGAAGAGGCGGCAGACACTGGTGAATCCGCGGATGACGTCGGCTCGGCCGGCTCTGACGTCCTGGGTGATTCGGGTTCGAGTCACGCGGAGCCAGAATTCCATCCGGCCCAACTCGCCGCGACTTTCGATTGCCCTGCGCTCCTCATCCTTCAGCCAGCTGTTGCGCCCCTGAATGGAGCGTTCCGTGCTGCTGAGGGGGCGCGTCACGCCGACTCCCTGTTACCCATGTCGTAAATCGACGTGGGGCCACCATAGCCGGAATTCCGGCTGGGCGCATCCTGCTGCGGCGGACTCGGCGGGGCGGCCTGGAGCGGCGGGGCGTTCTTGCGCTGCTTTTCCAGTTCCTTCTCCTTCCTTTTCTTGGCGGTATTCGCGACCGCTTCGTCGTGGGCGCGGCGCTTGAATGCGCTCTTTTCCAGGCCCTTGGTGACGCCCTCGACGTGCTTGAGCACGTCCTTCAAAGCCCTTTCGACGGGCTGGGCGCGCATCCAGGCGTCGAACCAGCGGTCGCCCTGGACGTGGGTGTCGCGGCAGTGGACACGGGTCTCCAGGGCCAGGTACTCCAGGTTCCTGCCGATGTCCAGCAGGACCCGCTGAACATCGGCCAGGTACCGGGCGGTCGCCTCGGGGTTCTTCGCCACATCGCGCAGGGGGGCGTGATGCGGGTCGTTGCTGTTCATGCGGAATACCTCCAGATCTCGGGGTGGGCGCAGGAGAGAAGTGCTTGGTCCCCGAGGCTGTTGCGCGGGGCGGGAGTGGTGCTCGGGTCGTGCATGGCCCGCTGTCCCCGCGCGGGGCGGGTGCGGGCGAGCGGCCTGCCGGCCGTGGCCGTCACCGGACCGCGCTCGGTGGCCGAGCGCGGTCCGGGGGCGACCATGTGCGGCAGGGCGGTCCGGTCAGCGGTCCGTGTGCTGCTTGAGGGCGACGGCGATCTGTCCGGCGCGGTCCGTGGCGATGGCGCCGCCCTCGGTCCGGACCGCCTTGGCGATGTTGGTCCGGTTCAACGGCTCGTTCGCGGTCCGGAGCCGGTCCAGCGCGGTCCGCTCCAGGTCCGTGAGCGTGATGACCGTGAGGTCCGGACCGCCGTCTTCGCCACGCTCCGGACCGTCGACCTCGTCCGAAGCTTCGTGATGGGCCGGGCCAGAGCGGTCCGGATCCTGCGGTCCGGGAGCGGCATCGTCGGTCCGGACCGTCACCCCGCGCGCGGTCGCCGGGCTTTGGGCGGCGGTCACGGCCCGGGGGCCCCGGTCCGGACCGGGTCCGGTCCGCAGGTCAGCGCCCTGCGGTCCGGCTGGACCGGCCTCCAGCGCGAGCGCCGGTCCGCCGGTCCGGTCCGGGGTTCCGGCGGTCCGGACCGGACCATGGACCGCGTCTCGGTCGCTCGGACCGGACCGGACCGCGTACCCGCCGTGTCGGACCGGGCGGACCGGAACGAGGCCCTCCAACGATCCGGGCCGGTCCGTTCGGGTCAGGGTGAGGACGGTGGGGATGGCGGCCGGTCCATGATCGTCGGCCGCGATGCGGGGGACGACGAGCCGGTGCAGGGCCAGACCGGTCCGGACCGCCTTGCGGTCCGCGAGCTCCGCGCCGGCCGCGGTCCAGGCCCGGTCCAGCGTGGTCAGGCGCGGGTCGGTGATCGCGAGGGACCAGGCGGTGAAGCTGTGGACCGGGTAGCGGAACCAGCGGACCGCTCCGATCGACGGCCGGGCCTTGGCGACCTTGCCGTCCTCACGGAGCTTCCGACGGTGGATCAGGGAGGCGTACAGCTCCCACAACACCATCCCCACGATGCTCATGGCGGCGAACGCCACCGCCTTCGGGGTGAGGTTCCAGTAGGTCATCTGCTCCGTCCACTTCTGGGCCTCCGCGTCCCAGGACCGGCTGCCGGCCACCGGCTCGCCAGAGGCGTGCCAGAAGTTCATGACCGCGGCGCCCAGAGCGAAGATCCACGTGCTGACGCGGTAGAGGGTTCCGGAGTCGCCGCCCTGGCGGGCCTGGTGGTACATCCAGCCCACGAACGCCGTCGACAACTCCCAGGCGGCGGCGAACAGGATCGTGAACGGGACGACCCAGCCGAGGATGTCCTCGGCGAAGCCCGACTGGCCCGTCCACGCGACGGCCATCGGAGCGGTGATCGGACCGATCACCATCAGCCGCTCCGAGTTCACCTTCACGAACTGCTTCACGCGGTCGGCCGCGGCCGGCTTCCCGGCGCGGGACGCCGCCCGCAGCTCCCGGGCCTTCGCCTTGCGGGCTTCCTTCGCGTCCCGACGCTCCCCCCTGGCTTGGAGCTTGAGGCGCTTGCGTTCCAGGGCCTGCTCGGTGCGGTCGGTGGCGCGCTTCATCCGGGCAGCGGCCTCGGCCACCATGTCGTCGGCGGCCTTCAGCGTGACGTCCGCGTCCGCTTCCCGCAGCCGAGCCTGCGCCAACGCCCGATCGGCTTCCTTGAGGTCCGCATCCCGCTTGGTGCGGGCGGCCGCGAGGATGCGGTCGGCTTCCACGCGGGCGTTGCGGGTCAAACGGTCTGCGTCCTCGGCCGCCGTCACCCGCAGCCGGCCGATGTCCTCCTTGGCCAACGTCCGCGTACGCGCGGCATCCGCGCGGGAGGCCTCCCGCTCGCGGGCGGCGTCCTCGCGCAGCTCGGTTGCCGCCTTCTCGGCCCCAGCCTTCACCTGCGCGGCCTGGGCGTCCGCGCTCTCGCGCATCCGGTCGGTCTCGCCCCGAGCCTGCTCCAAGAGCCGGCCGGCGTCGGTGGTGGCGCGGGTGCGGGTCTGAGCCGCGGTGCGCTCCGCAGCCGCGAGCAGCTCGGTGCGCACCGTCTCCGCGTCGGCGAGGGCCTTCGCGGCGGTCTGCGCGGCCTCGGTACGGATCTGCTCGGCCTGGGCGGCCGCCGTGGTGGCGACCCCTTGCGCCTGGCGGTGGGCGTCGGTGAGCAGCTGCTCGGCAGCCGTGCTGGCGGCGGCGCGGATCTGGTCGGCCTCACCGGTCGCCGTCGTCGTGACGGTGTCGGCCTGGCGGCGCGCGTCGGCGAGCAGCTGCTCCGCCGTGGCTTCGGCGGCTGCGCGGACCTGGTCGGCGTCGGCGGCCGCGGTGGTGGCGGCCTCCGTGCGGACCCGGTCGGCGTCCATCGCGGCGACGGCCAGGAGGCGGGACTGCTCCGCGGTGGCGGCCTCGGTGATCGAGGCCACCACGGTGCGGGCGCCGTCCAGCAGCTCGGTGGCACGAGCCTCGCCGTCAGCGAGGATCCGCGCGACATCGGCGGCGGCCTGGTCCCGGAGGTCGGCGGCACGGTCGGCGGCATCGGCCACGACCGGGTCGGCCTCCGGGAAGACCAGCAGCCCCGTCTCCTCGGGGGCAGCGGCCTGGGCCGGGATGGAGGCCGGCGGCGTCGACGCCTTGGCGCGCCCGGCGCCTCGGGGCTTCGTGGTCGCCGCGGGCTGGCGCCGGCGGCGGGTGGCGGGCTTGGTGGCCACGGGGAGTCCTCTCTCTTCCGGGCGCCTCCGTGCAAGAGGTCACCGTGGATCTACGGCGGTGGGTAGGGTCGTGACCAGGCCCTCCGGGACCCCGGCAGCTCTAATGCCGGGGGCTCGGAGGGCCGTTGTGCTGGGGTGGTCAACGCCGGGCAGGCAACGCGCTGCTGTCCTGCCCGAGGTGCTGGCGCAGCCACGCGACGGCGGCCGGGGTCATCGCCCCGGTGTCCGGCTCGCTCAGCGGCGCGGTGTCGATGTCGTACATCGCGTCGGCCGCCGGGAGCGGCCGCATGTAGTCGGGGTCGATGCCGGTGGGGGCGGATCAGGGGACCGGCAGTCGATTCACCGCGAGTCGGTGGTGACCTCGTCGCGGGTGGGGAAGTTCGTGCGGCCGTCGTCCATGCGGACGGTGAGGTGGCCGCCGGTGTGGACCTCCTCGACGGTTCCCTGGTCCCCGGCCTGGTGCCGGGTGCCGAGGGCTTCGATGTTGGTGGTGAGCGTGACGCGGTCTCCGCGCATGGCCGCCCCTCTCGTTGCTGGTCCGGACTGTCCGGCTCCCAGTCACCGCCCGCACTGGCCGCCGAGGATGCGGCGGCCGGTGCGGGCGGATCAGGCAGTCGTCAGGCCGTGGTCGCGATGAGGGGGCGGTGCGGGGCAACGATCTGCCCGTCGGGGAGCAGTTCACCGGTGTCCTCGAACACCAGAACGGAGTTGCAGAGGAGCGCCCAGCCCTGTTCGGGGTGGGAGGCGATGGTGTGCGCGGCCTCGCGGTCGGGGCTGTCGGCGGTCGGGCACGTCGGCCGGTGCGTGCACAGGGACTCCGGCATCCGCCGGACCGTGCCGGTGGTGGTGGGAGTGTCAAGCTGGGTGCTGCGCTGCATGAGCTCTCCTGACAACGAGCGGGTCCGAGGCTCTCCCGGACCGAAGAGGGTGAAAGGGCGGAATGCCCGTGGGCGGGCCGCCGATGGTCGGGGGGCCAGGGCTGCGGTCGAGAACCTGGCTGCCGGGTTCGCTAGGCGGGACGCTGGGCAAGTCAGCTCTTGCCGCGCCGAGCGAGGGGCGGGTGGATGTCGGTGACGCGGTGGCCGGCCTCCCACGCGGCCGCCGCGGTGAGCACGGCGGCCGCCAGGAGTGCCTGGGTGAGGGGGTGGGTCAGGCCTCGCGCGGCGATGGCCCGTACCGCGTGATGCTGGGCGGTACGAGCGACCGGTATGTACACGCAGACCTCTTACTTCTGTTCGGGCTGCGGGTGCGGCGGCACCCCGCAGGTGCAGGGATCGTGCCGGATCGACTGGTACGGCTGGCCGTCCGCACCGACCGAGTTCACGGTGACCAACGTCGGCGGGTGCCCGCAGCCGCTCACCGGACCAGGCCCGTCGCGCTCGTCGACGTGGCAGGAGCAGCGGCGGCCGGGCAGCGGCAAGTCCAGTAGCCGCACAGGCCGCAGGCCTCGTCCGCCGCGCGGACCGACACGTTGAAACGCAGCACCGGGGGCCGGATGTAACCGGGGGCCATCTCCGCGAGGGTGCGCCGAGCCCGGCGCCCCTCGGGGATCCGGGCGTCGTCCCCCTCGGCCATCGTGAGCAGCAGGGTGCCGACCTGGTGGAGGGAGTCGGTCTCGTCCCGCTCGTAGCCACGGGAGTCGTCCTCGCGGCGGATGTCATCGACCTTTCCGGCGCGGGGGGTCAGGGTGGCGGTCATGCCGCGACCTCCCAACCGGTCCGGGCGCGACGGGCGGTGCGCACCACAGCCAGCTTGGCGGCGAGTTCGGCGATCCTCTCGCTCTGCTGCCTCAGGAGCACGGCCTGATGCGGCATACCACCGCTCCTGGCCGGAATCCTGCGAGCCTCGCTCCCCAGTTCAACGGCGAGGCCGGTCAGCTTCCTCCACTCCTGGTCGCTGGCCTCGTCGGCGGTAATCGCGGCGGCGAGGCGCTGGGCCTGAAGCTCGCGGAGGGCGACCAGCTCGTAGCCGGAACGGCCGCCGCGAACCAGGTCGTCGACCCGCGGGTTGCCATCACCATCGCGCAGAGCCAACTCCTCACAGGCCGCCCGAACGGGGCAGCCATGGCAGAAGCCGATCGCCTCGGCACGCTGCGCCTGCCAGATGGCCGGCGGCTCGCCGTCGGCCCGGAAGAACAGGTCGGGATCGGTGTCGGCCTGGGTACAGCGGGCGCCGGCGTCGATCGCGGCCTGGAGCACCGGGCGGCGCATCCGGCGAGCCTGAGTAGATGTCATCCTGTGCATGTGCGTCTTCCCTTTCCGGAGGGGGACTGCAAAGACGAACCCCCGGGGGGCTACCCGGGGGTTCGTCGCTTCTGACTGCTGTACGAGCAGCCACGGCCCCGGCCGCCCCGTCTGCGGGGCGGCCGGGGCCGTGGTCGTTCGTCTCTGTGTGCCGGTCAGGCCGCCGTCGGGGCCTGGGACTTCCGGGCGGCGTACTGCCTGCCCAACTCCGCCTGCCGCTGGTTGTGACGCTCCAGGTTCTCCGGCTCCTCCGGAAGGCTGGGGCCATCAGCTGGACGGTCGCCGCGCGGCAGCAGCTTCCGCGCGGCGTCCACGTCACTGACCTTCCCCTGAACCGCGGCCCACTCGGACGTCCGCTTCGCGGGGGCCGCCGCAGCGTACTGGCGGTCGAAGCGCCGGCGCTCCCGGGCGAAGAAGTCGCGGCCAGCCTGGCGCTTGGGCTCTTGGCGGAGCAGACGGTCACGAGTGGCGGCCAGGCGCTCACCATCGGGGCAGGGCAGCGTCTGCCCATCCGCGTTCTCGGCCTTTCCCTTGCAGGCCAGGCACCGCTGCTGGTGCTGACGTAACGTCCGGCTGACCTGCTCCGCGTCGAGCGGGACGGTCTTGATCTGGCTGGCGGCCGGGGCCGGCTGCACCGTTGGCTTCGGCAGCACCTTGGTGGCGCGCCGGGATGCGGCGGTCGGGGTCCCCTCGATCAGCTGCGTGCGCAAGGCGTCGGCCTCGACGTCGATGGTGACCTGACGGTTGCTGCCGGCCGTGCAGCGGCGCGGGTCTGCGGTCTTGGCCCGGTCGGTGTGGTGGGGCACCAACTTCGGTGTGCCCAACATGCCGGTGATCGGGACCCAGGTGGAGCAATCGGGGCAGACCAGGTGCTCCCTGCCAAGGGCCAGGTCGATCTCGGTGACCTTGAGCTTGGAGGCGATGACCGGCGGGCGGCTGTTGACGTTCTTGGTGCGGGTCTTGCGGCGGCGCTTGCTGGCCATCGCCGCCGCGGGCGTCGTAGTCATGGGGACTCCTCGTGGTCAGAGGGGACGGAGTACGTCGCGGTGCTCTCTCCGCCCGTCAGGCCACGCGGGTCGAGCCCGGCGTCCTGATGAGCGGACAGCGCATCTGCGCTGCGATGTGCATGGAGGAACCACCCAGTCAGGGGACTGTTCCGGGGGATTTGGTGGATCTATCAACCCCGGCCCTCCCCGTACGGGGAAGGGGTTCCTACGGCCTTACTGCGGCGTTCCTTGCGGATCACCTTGCACCCCTAGGGTTCCCTATGGTTCCCTAGGGTGTCAAGCGGTACGGTAAGGAACTTAGGATGTTGAGTAACCAAAGGAGGCGATGGGATGAGCCGGGCCGACAACAGGCCGCCGTACGCGCGTATCGCGGCCCATTACCGAGACCTGATCGAGTCCGGTGCACTGTCGCCTGGCGCGCTCCTGCCGAGCATCAAGCTGCTGTCGGAGGAGTGGTCCGTCAGTACCGCCACGGTGGAAAAGGCGCTGCGGGTACTCAAGGAGGAGCAACTCGTAAGCGGCATCCACGGCATCGGCACCGAGGTGATCGGAACTCGCGTGCCCATCTCTTCGGGAGCAGAGCGGCATGACCGCAGCAGTAGGACGCAATCCTCTTGGGGGGTCGGCGAGCAGTCCTCCGGCCACACCGCGGGCATGGTGCCGGCTCCCGACGACGTCGCAGGCGTCTTGGGTATCGCCCCTGGTAGCGACGTGATCCGACGAAGCCGTGTCTACCGAGATGCTCATGGAATCGTCTCCCACTCCACCTCATGGATTCCGGCTGGATTCGCCCAACTGGTCCCCGAGCTTGCACGGAGCGAGCGTCTGAAGGGGGGCCTGTCGCTGGATCTCGTGACCCGAGCCACTGGACGAGAAGTTGTCCAACGCGTGGACGAGGAAGCTGCTCGGATCGCTACGCCGATGGACCTCGCGCTCTTGGAGCTTGACACCGACACCCTGGCAGCGATCCTGGTGCTGACCGCGAAGTTCCTTGACGCTGACGGGCAACTTCTTGAGTACGGCGTAGATCTGGGAGCTCCTGGACGCACGCGGCGTACTACGTCGGGGGGCATACGGTGACCGGCCGGGATGGAATTCATCGACGACACCCTGACGAACTGCCTGGAAGCCAGCCTCGGTGAGCTCCTTCGTGCCCAGGACGCCGACACCTTGACTCTGAAGGGACGATTCGAGATCAGCCGCATCTCCCAGGCCCTGGCGGGCAAACCGGGGCCCGCGCCTCGCGCGATTCTCATGTCCGGTCTCCAGGGCGCAGGAAAGACGACCCTCGCCCGCGCTTTGGAGAAGGCCGGCTTCCAGCGTCTCTGCCCTGACGAAGAGATGTTCCGGCGCTACGGTCACTACGGCAGGGACTTCCCTCGCGGAGAGTTCCTGGTCAGAGAGGCACCAGTTCTCAAGGACATTGGCCTCGAACTCCAGCAGCTCCTGGCAGCCGGACACGACGTTGTGGTCGATCATGGCTTCTGGACTCCGGAGGAGCGCGCCCTGTGGGCGGCGACCGTGATGGAGGTCGGCGGCGAGCCCGTCCTCATCTACCTGCCGCTGTCGCACGAGGTGCGCTGGGATCGAATCCGCCGACGCAACGAGAAGTCGCTCATCGACCCGAATAGCATCGAGTTCAGCGAAGAGGATCTGCTTCGGCACGCGGGCCGTTTCTCCCCACCGACCGATGAGCCGCACATCGTCTACGACGGCGACCCGGCGCACGTGCTGGCTGAGCTTCGCCGTGGACGCCCCTCCGCGAATGGCGGCTCCCAATGACTCCTGTCTTACACCCGCAGCTGCGGGCCGGGGAGGCGACCCCCGGTTTCGGCTGGTGACGTGCCCACGATGTCGACCATGACAGCCCGTCAATAACCCGACTTAATGCGCTACTCTGATGTTGTCGACCTCAGAGAGGAGGGATCCGCGATGCCCACCCATGAACAGTGGCGAGACCTGGCCGACCGCCTGGCAGCACGTATCGATGATGGAGAGTGGCTACCCGGCATGAAGATGCCAACTAACGCCACTTTGATCGCGCAGGGAGAGCAGAAGTCCACGGTCGATCGCGCATACCGCGACCTTGTCGAACGCGGCTACGTCATTCGCCGCCCCCGTCACGGGACAGTGGTCCGGGACCGAACTCCGGTGCGCGTATCGCTCTCGCGTTACCGCGGGGTGCTGCACCCGGACAGCCCAAAGGGCCCATGGCAGGCCGCTACGGCTGAACAAGGTCTGGACGGTCGCATGCAGGCCATCAGCGTGGACCGTACTACCGCCCCCAGACCCGTCTCGGAGGCCCTCGGCATCCTGGAGGGCGCCCCTGTCGTCCGGCGAATCCGCCACGCGTCGATCGGCAAGGAGGTCGTCCAGGTACAGACCGCCTGGTACGAAGCTTCCCTCGCCGCCGATCTCGGTTTGGACACTCCCGACACGATTGCGGGCGGCATCTTCGGCGCGATGGAACGCGGAGGCTTGAGCCCCCGGTGGGCCAACGTGCGTGTCACCGCGCGCCTGCCCATGCGAGACGAGGCAACAATCCTCGCGGTCGGCAAAGCGGTTCCCCTTCTGCTGATACAGCGAGTCACTCGCGACTCGGCGCACCGCCCCGTAGAGGTCCTCCAGGTCGTAGGAGCCGCAGATCGCCTTGAGCTGATCTACGACGACCTGCCCCTCGGGGAGGAAAGCCTCTAGTACACAGCTTCCTTCCGGTTTCTCAGACGGCCGGAAGCCCTCGAACCAAGAGCAAGCGCGTCGCTCCGGAGCACGGAATAGACGCGGGGACAATACGCCCCAAGAGCACAGCCTTCGCATGAAATGAGCGACGGCCGCCCTGCTAGCACAGGACGGCCGTCTAGCGACTCCCCAGCCGGCAAGCGTCGGAGTCGTGGTTCAGCGCGGTGACCGCGCTGGGTGCCTGGACCATCAAGGGCCCGCCGGTCACCTACCCAACACAATAGACAACGATCCCTGGGCAAGCCCAGCACACCCTTACCCAGGTGGCCCGCGTCACAGTTGATCAGCTGATCCATGGCTCCCTCACAGAGGGATCCCTACGTGACAAACGAGCACCGAGCCGCCACGGCGGTCTTCCATCAACCACTTCTGCGCGCTGCCCTCCTCCACTGGACCGGGGTCGGTTACTCGGGCTTGCCCACGGGTGGGCCGTTCAGCCCCCCGGGAGATGGGCAAGCCTCCCATCTGCGCCTTTCGCGCATTGGGCAAGCCTTCGGGCAAGCCCCGATGTGGAGAGTTCACGGCACAACTTCCGTCAGGAGGAGTGCCGTGCACCCGAACTACCCTCCGACCGCCACCATGTGGGTGGAGGTCCGCCTTCGTACCGTCCTGCCCGTAGCCGGCAGCCGCAAGTCGGTGTCGGCATGAGCGAGCGCCACGACTTCGACCTCGCCGCCACCATCGTCCGGGGCCAGGCCCCGGCGCGCGCCGTCAGCGTTCAGCGGGCCGTGGCCTTCAGCGGCCGCCTCACCCACCAGCTGGACTACGTCGTCTACCTCCACGTCCTCTTCGCGATCAACGGCGGCCTCCAGGTCACGGTGCCCGGCGTCGTCGCCTCGGTTCGCGAGGCGGGCGTGCGGTCGGCGAAGAGTGGCACCGAGCTCGTGGGCCGGGACGCCGTTTACGAGTCCTTCGCCCGGCTCATCGAGGCCCGCTTCATCCGCCGCACGACCATCCCCAACCCGAAGGGCAAGGGGTACCGCGGGCTGACCTCGTACGAGGTGTACGAGCACTTCGAGGACAACCCGGACTACTCGCCCGAGGACGCCTCCGAGGAGCCCGCCACCAAACTTCCGGTGTTCGCGGAAACTACTATTTCCGCAGGTCAGCCCACTTCCGGTGTTCGCGGAAAGAAGGGTTCTTCCGGTGTTGGCGGAAGCGCTGTTCGCGGACGTGGAGGATCGTTCGTTTCCGCAGGTCAGCCCACGTCCGCGAACACCGGAAGTGGGACGGGCTCCCCCCCACACCCCCCGGAGGAGGTAAATACCTCCTCCCCCTACCCCCTCGGGACAGGTGCGGATGATGTGGCGCCTGCGGCGCGGGAGGAGGAGGGGGAGATCCCCACCAACCCCACGCCATCAGCCGAGCAGGTGGAAGCCGCGTCGCAGTTCCTGCAGACACTGCCCCGCCCCTGGACCGCAGGGCGCGTAACGGCCAAGAGCCTCGCTCCCCTGTTGGCTGAAGTCGTTGCCGATCAGGGCTGGGAGCTGGACAACTCGCTGGCCACGGAGCTCACCCAGAATCCCGAGGGCGTCAAGCGTCCGACGAAGGTGCTCAAGGCCCGCATCGAGGACCTCCCCCGCCGACTGGCCCGCAAGGACGTACCCAGGCCTCGCCCGGCTGTGGCCGAAGACCCCGACTTCGCGCCTGTCCCGATGCCGGACAAGGTCGCCACGATCCTGTCCGGCCTGCGACGGCCGGCTGTCTGACCCAGCCGCGAACATGACGGCGGCGGCCGCTCCCGCGAAGAACCGGCCGCCGCTCCAGACCACCACCTGACAGGAAGAGATCCATGACCAGTGTCCCACTTGATGCGCCGCCGACGGAGGACGGGCCGTACATCAAGCCCACCTTCCGTTCCGCACACAAGCAGCCCCACCGCCAGGCCTTCGACCGGCTTCCGCCCCAGGATCTGGAGGCAGAGCGGTCGGTCCTCGGCAGCATGATCCTGTCGAAGACCGCCATCACCGACGTCTCCAACCTGTTGGCCGCCGACGACTTCTACCGACCGGCCCATCAGACGATCTACCGGGCAATCCTGGAACTGGCCGCCAAGGACCCGGTCGACCCCCTCACCCTTGCCGACGCCCTCCTGAAGTCCGGCGACCTCGCCAAGATCGGCGGTGCTTCCTACCTGCACACCCTGGTGCAGGCCGTACCGACTTCGGCGAACGCCGAGTACTACGCCGAGATCGTCCGCGAGAGGGCCGTCCTGCGCAGGCTGGTGGCCGCAGGCACGAAGATCGTCCAGATGGGATACGAGGGCGTCGGCGAGCTCGACGAGATCACCGCCAGCGCCGCCGCTGAGATCGCCGCGGTGACCGAAGGACGCGACCGGCAGGACGACTTCTTCACCCCGGGCAACACCCTCGAAGGCACCCTCGACATGATTCAGGCAGCCGAGTCGGGCGCCGAGCTCACCGGGGTAACGACCGGCTTTACCGACCTCGACTCCCTGACGAACGGCTTCCAGCCGGGCCAGATCATCGTGGTGGCCGCCCGGCCCGGCATGGGCAAGTCCACGCTGGCCATGGATTTCGCGCGAGCGTGCACGATGCCGCGCGGGAAGAACCGGCAGCCCATTCCCGCCGCCGGCCGCCCGGCGGCGTTCATCACGCTGGAGATGAGCATCGACGAGTTGAACATGCGCGCTCTTTCAGCGGAAGGGGACGTCCCCCTCCATCACCTGCGCTCGGGCACGCTCGACGAGACGGGATGGACGAAGCTGGCCGTAGCCGCCCAGCGGTACAGCGAGGCACCGTTCTACATCAACGAAAGCGCGCGCTCACTGGCCGAGATCCAGGCGAAGTGCCGTCGGCTCAAGACCCGCATCCCCGACCTCGCCGAGATCATCATCGACTATGCGCAGCTGGTCGAAAGCGGCGGCAAGCGCCACGACAACCGCGAGCAGGAAGTCAGTCACATCTCGCGGAGCCTCAAGCTGCTGGCGAAGGAACTCCACTTGCCGATCATCCTGCTGTCACAGCTCAACCGCGGGCCGGAGATGCGGGCGGACAAGAGGCCCCAGGTCTCGGACCTGCGTGAGTCCGGCTCGATCGAGCAGGACGCGGACATGGTCATCCTGCTGTACCGCGACGACGCCTACGAGAAGGAAAGCCCGCGGGCCGGCGAGGTCGACATCATCGTCGGCAAGCACCGCAACGGGCCGACCGCAACGATCACAGTGGCGCAGCAGCTCTACATGTCGCGTTTCGTCGACATGGCCAACACCTGAGGGGGACCAGATGGACAACAAGGACTACTCGGCCGGCCTCGGTGAACTGAGGGCCGTCCGCGACGAACTGAAGCCTCTGGAGCGCGAGCTGACCCAGCTCCAGGCCAAGGTCGCCAAGCTGCGCGACCGCCGAGCCGAGAAGATCCGCGAGCTCGGCCGGTACGCGAAGGCAACCTCCGACCGGATCGCGACGGCCGCAGGCCTCGGTGTGATCGACATCGTGGCCCTGGTGCCCTCTCTGGCCCCCCAGGCCGCCCCTGGGGCGCCTGCGGCGCCTTCCGTGACCGGAACCGCCACCGTTGATCAGCAGGCCGTTCAGGAGCCCGCAGAGCCGATCAAGGAAATGGCCGCGCCGCCGAAGCCGGATGAGCCGCAAACCGTCGAGCCCTCCGGAACCGTCGCTCGCCTCGGCGCGGCGCCCCTCGACGGCACCTCCCGCCTGGAGGTGCTCGCCGAAACCGAGCAGGCCGACGTCGCTCCGGCGCCCGCTGCCGCGGGGGTTGGGGAGGGTGAGCGCGTCCTGCCCTCGATTCCGGCTGGTGCCGAGGGTGACGCCTGGTTCCGCGCCGAACCCGACCTCGCGTCGAAGCGGCCGAACTTCAAGCAGGATGCACGGGGGATGGCGTTCCTCGACACCGCGACCGGCGTCCTGGTGTGGCAGGGCGGCACCGTCCGTCTCGACCTCGGCCGGGCCTCGGTGGCGGAGATTCTCACCGCGGTCTACGCACAGGCCCCGGCCACCGTGGAGCGGATCTACATCACCGCGGGCGACCCCTGGCACCAGGGCGCGGAGCGGCACGAGTTCCTGAAGGACGCCGTCGCCGCCTGGCTGAACGCAGGGCCCCCGGAGGGCTGGACGGTTGAGGCCTCGCGCGGCAAGGACCGGCAGGCCGGCCACCTGGTCCACCCCCGCAACCCGGTCGGACGCTGGCAGCGCGGCGACCAGCACACGGAAATCCGTTCGATCGGCGAGTGGTTCGATCCCGAGGGCGCCGACCCCGCGACGGTGCGCGCCGCGTTCGTCGAGCTGTGGAAGGCTCTGCGCCCGCACTTCGACGACGTGGTCCTCATGGGCTCGCCGTCGCAGACCGGCCGGGACCTGTGGTCGCGGACGATCCCGACCAAGCCCGGCGCGAAGTGGGCGGACGGCTTCCCCGTGATGTCGCAGGAGATCCGCGGCCTGCTCCACGCCACCGCCGGGCAGGGCCGGACCGAGCTGATCGCCCCGCCGCGCGTACCGGAGCGGGTGCCCGGCTGGTACGAGGTCGACCGGACCTTCGCGTACGCCAAGCACACCTGGGCGTCCGGTGTCGGCGTACCGCGTCGGGTCACCGCCGCGACCTTCGCGGCCATGACCCAGAAGGCGCAGACGAACGCGCTGTTCGCGCCGTCGCATTGGCAGGTGCGGGTGACGATCCCCAAGGACTGGAATCACGTCGGGCTGCTCCCGGCCCCGGCCCCCGGCGAGCGGGCTTGGCACTACCCGTACGAAGGCGGCCGGAGCTTCACCACCTGGGCGGGCGGCGCCGAAATCAACCTCGCGCTGCGTAACCCGATCGCTCCGTGGCGGATCGAGATCCTCGACGGTTTGTTGTGGGAGTCCGGCGACCCGCTGAAGAGCTGGAGCACCAAGCTGCGCGACGCCTGGCAGTCCCTGCGGGCCACCGCCGAGATCCACGGCGACGAGCAGCAGAAGCAGGCCTGCCGCCTGGCCTCCCGTGCGGTGCGCAGCATCCTGCTGTACGGCATCGGCACGTTCGCACAGCGGCCGCGGATCACGACCGGCTCGCTGGAGCTGGGCGCCGGAGGCGCGGTGCCCGATCTGCCGGACGGTGCGCGGCTGACCGGCATCTCGGACACCCACGTCACCTGGGAACGTAACCAGGGGTTCGCACGCGACCAGTACGCCCATCCGGAGTGGGCGGCAGGGGTGTGGTCGGCAGCCCGGGCAGCCCTGCTGTCGGTGAACACCAGCTCGAAGGACCCGCAGACGGGCAAGCCCATGAAGGCCGGCGCACTGCACCTTCCCGCGGGGAGCATCTTGGCGTTCCGGACCGACGCCATCTACACCGCGGCGCCGGTCGACTGGGAGTACGGCGGGGAGCCGGGCGACTACCTCCTCAAGGGCCGCATGGGCTGGGAGCAGCCCGCCCCGCGCACGGACGCGGACTTCTACGTCCTACAGGAGCTGGGTCGTCAGGCCTACGAATCGGAGGGCATGTGAGCAGCACCGACGTGGTCTGGGGCGGCCAGTGGGAGCACCCGGCCTGCGGCGCCTCGGGCGAGGCCGTGTGGGAGGACGCGGACACCGTCGACTCCGGTCACGACTGCGGCCGCGAGGGCGTGGTGGTGTGGAGCGCCGAGTGGCGCTGTCACGGCTGCGGCGACGAGGGCGACGGCCAGTTCGAGGACGACAGTCCGGTGTACGCCGACCACGAGTGTGACGACGAGGACGAGGAGGCGGCCGCGTGACGCCGCGCAGGAGGAGGCCGGCGGGCGGCCGGGGAGCACAGCGCAACGAAGCCGCGCGGCTCACCTCGGAGCTGGAGCGGGCCGGGTTCAGCCGGAAACAGGTCGGCGAGATCCTCGGCCGCAATCCGTCGCTGGTCTCGCAATTCTTCACGCAGAACAAGGGCGCGTCGATGGTGGAGGCGCTGCGGGCCGTGGTCCAGGAGGTGCAGGCCGGCGGCCCCCGGGACCTCGCGAGCCTCAAGGCCCTGGCCGCCGGACATGTCCAGCCGCGGCTGAACCGCGAGGGCTACAAGGCCCGCGTACGCGGGAAGTCGCGGGTGCGGGCGGAGCGGACGGTCAAGGACGCCAAGGGGAAGACGGTCACCGGCGCCGACGGGAGGCCGGTCAAGGCCTGGTCCTCGTCCCTGGCCAAGGCCGGAAAGCAGCACATCGCCTCCGGCGCCGGTCGGCTCCGGCCGGTGGTCGACGACGCGGCCGCCAACGGCGGACGGATCGCCTTCACCGTCCGGGCCCGTAAGGGATCCTTCAAGCACGATGCCGGACGCCGGGCCGACTCCCCCGGCGTCCGCCGCAACGTCGTCCAACGCCGCGACGGAACCGAGGAGCGGGCCTACGCCGACAACCGCGGCGGCCCGGGCTCGGGCGAGGAAGGGTTCGAAGGCGCCGAATTCAAGGCACTGGTCGACGCGGCCGGCGGTGACGTCGCGGCAGCCGTGCAGAAGTGGCTCGTCGACAACGACAAGATCGAGCCCGGCACACCGATCGTCGGCCTGGAGATCCGTGCCTGGAAGTCCCAGGACTGAGGTTCCTGCCCCGGACACGGACTTCGGGGCAGGACACCACCTTTCTGGCTTTTCCTCAGCGGGCTGGTCGCATGGGTGCACTTGTGTGACGCCGGTCGGGAGTCAGCTCTGGAGATGAGCCTCGATGGACCTGATTAGACCGGCCGTATCGATGTCGGCCGTCCATCGGACGTAGGAGAAGGCCTTGTTTCCTTTCGCGGCCCAGTTGCGGGCTGCGTTGAGGTCCTGAAGACCGGGTTCCAACATGTTGCTGACGATCACGATGGCGTCCGCGCGGTCAGTCATGAGGAAGAGCGGCCTGATGTGCAGGAACAGTTTGTCTCTGCGCATGACCCTAGTGGGATCGCCGAAAGCCGTTTCAATGATGACCTTCTTGTTGCCCGCAGCGACCACGAAGTCGGCGCGACCGCCAACATCGTCAAGCCGCTCACCCACCGTGACCCGATCACCAAAGTGGGCGATGAGACGTTCCCCGAGCACGTTCTCGTAGGCGTGTGAGGAGGTTGCCGCGATGTCAGGAACGTTCTGGATCCGAGGTCGTTCGGCAACCGCCGTGCTGGCGATTCGGACACGTTCGCTGTCGTCCTGCGCCTGGTCGAGCTCCTCCCTCACGCGCTGCTCGAACTCGAAGGCGCCGTCGACGAGGTTCATGCTGGAGATTCGTCGGCCCATGGTGGCGAGTACGACCAGTAGGCCTCCGATCGTTATGAGAGCCGTGGGGCCGGCTTCAACTTCGGTAAGGAAGACGGCGAATCCCCCAGTGCCGACCATGCTGATACCCATGGTGCCGAGGATGCCGCGGGCCCCGGGGGTGAGCCTGCCAGCGTTGGCCAGGCGCGCCACTCGCTCGGCCCGCCGGGCGCGCCACCGGGCTATCCGGCCCGGTTCCGTAGTCGTCATGGCGTGCAGCGTAGGGGATGTGTTGGGCTCCACGGCCGAGAACCGGATAGACCCCAGACTTCCCGGTGGCTGGCGGCGGAACCCCGGTCCACCGCCCCCGACATCCAGCGCACGCATCTCATTGAAATGCATTTGAGTTGGATGCATAATGAGGTGAGTGTCGTCGCTCCGCGCAGACCATTGAGGCAGACAGGTCCTCCTCGTCCCGAGCCTGATCGGAGCGATTCCCGTGACGCACACCGGCGCCTGCACCTGAGTCACATCGAGCCCGTGAATCGCAACGAATGGATCAGTAGATGAGCACCCTCCCGCCCTCCCCCGAAACCGCCTACCTCAACGCCCCGCACGTCCAGCAGGAGACCGAGGAAATCCTGCGACTGCGTCGCTCCGGACGGATCAGCGACCGAGACTGGCTGCTGCGCCACGCCGCCCTAACCGACCAGCAGACCCTGAACGCCGACCCGAGCGACGGCAAGGTCCAGACCCCGGTCCAGGTGACCATCGCCAAGCTGGTGACCTACGACGCCGCGAACGGCACCACCAGCGGCCCACGCGCCG
Source organism: Streptomyces sp. NBC_00513 (assembly GCF_041431415.1). Classification (GTDB taxonomy): domain Bacteria; phylum Actinomycetota; class Actinomycetes; order Streptomycetales; family Streptomycetaceae; genus Streptomyces. Next base: position 94,161 of record NZ_CP107846.1, on the reverse strand, counting down.
TCGACGACCCCACTTGGGCAGCCGACCCTCGCGGTTACGTCCGCCAGGAGTACGCCATCTGGGCCGAACGGAACGTACGACCGTGAGCGCCGGAAACATCCCGACCATCCGCTGCGACTTCACCGACGAGACCGACTCCGACTGCGACCAGGAGTGGTACGCCCCGGTCCTGATGCCCCACCACCGGGCGCTCCGAGCCTGGCTGCGCGCACGCGGATGGCGCAGGCTGCGCGACGGCCGCGACTTCTGCCCCGATCACGCCTAGCGCTCCTCCACCCCGACCGCCACCCGGCCCCAGGGCCCGGAACCCGAGAGCAAGGTGAGCCCATGACCGACACCCGCACCGCTCCCCCACTGCGCCCTCACCAGCGCGAGGCCTTGGCCCGCGCGGTCGAGGAACTCACCCCCCGCTCCCCCGCCGAGGCCCCGGCCGGCGGCCTGCGCACCCAGGTCATCATGGCCACGGGCAGCGGCAAGACCCTCGTCGCCGTACAAGCCGCCGAACAGGTCGGCGGGGACCGCGTCCTGGTCCTGGTCCCCTCCCTGGACCTCCTCGACCAGACCGCCCGCGCCTGGCGGGACGGCGGCAGCACCGGCGCCTTCGTCGGGGTGTCCTCCCTCGACGACCACGAGACCGGCTTCCCGCACACCACCGACCCCCACACCCTGGTACGGCTCACCGCGCACGGGAGCGTCATCGTCTTCGCGACGTACGCCTCCCTCGGCAACGGGATCCTGGAAGCCGCCCACGAAAGCGGCCTGTCACCCTGGGGCCTGATCGTGGTGGACGAGGCGCACCGCACCAGCGGCCGGGCGGGCAAGCCCTGGGCCGTCGTCCACGACAACGCCCGCATCCCGGCCGCCGCGCGCCTCTACATGACCGCCACCCCCCGCATCTGGGCCGCGGGCGACGGCGACGACGAGGACGGCGAAGAACTCGTCGCCTCCATGACCGACGACCCCGACGGCCTGTTCGGCCGCGTCGCCTACCACCTGCCGCTGGACACCGCGATCGAGGCCGGAATCGTCGCGCCGTACCAGGTAGTGGTCGTGGACGTGCAGGACCACCAACTGAACGCCGCGACGCTGGCCGCCGGCCAGGACTCCGACGCCGTACGCGGCCTGCGGCTAGGCGCCCTCCAGGCGGCCACCCTCAAGGCCGCCGAGGAAGAAGGCCTGCGCCGGGTCCTCAGCTTCCACCAGCGGGTGTCCGAGGCCGAGGCATTCGCCGTCGGCCTGCCCGAAAAAGCCCGCGACCTCCGCCACCAGGACGACGAACCGGCGCCCTCCGAGGACACCGGTGTCTGGGCGCAGTGGCTGCACGGCGAGCACAAGCCGGCCCACCGGCGCACCGTCCTCACCCAGTTCGCGGCCGGCCTGACCGACAGCGGACAAGACGCGCGGCTCTCCCTCATCGCCAGCGTGAAGGTCCTCGGCGAGGGCGTCGACACCCGGGAATGCGAGGGCGTGATCTTCTGCGACGTCCGCGGCTCGATGCCGGACCTGGTCCAGGCCGTCGGCCGCGCCCTGCGGATGCACCCCGGCGAGGGCAAGATGGCCACCCTCCTCGTGCCGGCCTTCCTCGCCACCGGCGAGTCCACGGAGTCGATGCTCACCTCCCCCGCGTACGCGGGCCTGGCCAAGCTCCTCGCCGCGCTGCGCGCCCACGACGCCCGCATCGAGCAGCTCACCAACCCGGGCAACCCGACCCCCGCACGCACCGACACCCTCGGGCCCGGGCCCGCCGACCGCGACGGTGTCCCGGACGACGAGCAGACCACGGTGAGCGCCCCGGCCCGCGAGCTCCTGCGGTTCTCGAAGCCGCGCGATGCCAACCAGCTGGCCAGCTTTGTCCAGTTGCGAGTTCTCAACCCCGAGCGAGTGCAGTGGCGCCGCGGCCTCCAGGCTGCCCAGCGCTACCGCGCCGAACACGAGGACCTCCGCGTCCCGTATGGCCTCCGGACCCCCGACGATTGGTCCCCCGCCGGCTTCCCGCTCGGCGTCTGGATCGCCGACTGCCGCCGCCACTACAAGGCCGGCAATCTCGACGGCGGCCGGGTCGTGCAGCTGGAGAAGCTCGGCATGCTCTGGAACCTCTTCGACGCACGCTTCGACGAGGGCTTGGCCGCGGCCGCCGCCTGGGGCGCCGCATCCAGTGTCGGCCTGGCCGCCCCCGTGGACGCGGACTTCGACGGATACCCCGTCGGCCGCTGGCTCAAGAACCAGCGCGCGGCCGCCCGTCGGGCGAAGGCGCCGCTCTCCGCCGAGCGTCGCACCGCCCTCGCGGAGATCGACCCGGACTGGTGCCCCGAGTGGAGCATCGACTGGCAGCGGGCTTTCCGCCTCGCCCAGCATCACGTGAGCACGGGCGGCACGCTCCCGGACGGGACCGGCATCCTCGTCGAGGACGGCGAGGATCTCGGCCGCTGGGCCGCCGCGCAACGCAAGGAATTCGGGAAGCTGTCGGGGGAGCAGCAGGCGATGCTCGCCAAGCTCGGCATCACGCCGGCCCCCGCCCCCGCCAAGCGGACTCGGGACGAGATGTGGGCACACAACCTGCGGGCGGCTACCCAGTACCGCGCCCGCGTCGGAAACCTCGCCGTACCGCGCAGCCACACCGAGGAGATCGACGACGAGACCGTGCGGCTCGGGGCATGGATCAGCCAGCAGCGGGCAAAGGCTGGCAAGTTGTCAGCCCCGCGGGTCGCGGAGCTGTCGGCCCTGGGCATGCGCTGGTCGTGACGAATCGTAGGACCGTTCGGCGTTGGCCCCGCTGCCATCGATCCCCGAAAGGCGTAGCCACGCCTGGGCTTCCTACGGCACTCTGGCTCAGTCTCGATCAGCGCCAAGTGAGGGAGCCCGGTGCGATTCAAGGTTCTGGAGTATAGGGCGGCGGTCCCTGCAGGTGATGGTGCCTACTTGATCAAGGACAAGTGGAACGACTACGGCTTCGTCACTACGTTTGACCTGCGAGTACGCCTGACTGGCAAGGTCATCCGCGTTGGTTACGTCCGGATTGGACATAGAACCCTTACGGCCCGGCCTTTCGGCACCTGGGAAACCTCGGAGGTATTACCTACCGAGTTCATGTACCTTTCGGATGATTTCTTCAGCCTGGCCCATCAGGACGACTATTACGTGGCACTCAAAGATCTGCCGTCTGGTGCAGGACGGATCATTCTGCGCGCCCTGAACGACATCGCCTATAACGCGGATCTACGAGAGAGATACTCCGCCTATCCCGTATACGAGCACTCCTTGCTACGCGATCAAACACCCATGGGTTTGCGCCGTCTTGAGCGAATCGCCAAGGGTTTGCGCGGGCATCGGGTGGCATTCGAGTGGTCGTACACCCCTCTGCAGGAGGGTGTGCTCAACGCTCATGAGTTTCGATTCGAGGTCTCCCCCGAGAGCCGGCCACCCACCAGTGTGCATGCCTTGATCGGCCGTAACGGTGTCGGGAAGTCCCGCCTGCTACACGATATTGCTGCTCAGGTGATGGCCGGTCACGTGTCGGTGAAGAGTTCCTCGGGCGGCGAGGATAACAGCTTTACGGGCTGCGTTTCCGCGAGTTTCAGTCCGTTCGATCGGCCTTATCAAATCGACGACTTGGGAGAAGATCTTCGCTTCAGTTACATCGGCCTCCGGAAGAACGAACTGGAGTTAAAGTCCGATGCTGACCTGCGTGAGGAATTCACTAGAAGCTTCAACGAGGTCCGCATCGGAGCAACTGGCGAGCGCTGGCTAAAGGCCATCGAGACGCTCAACTACTCCGCTAGCGGGTTCCTCGATGAGCACTCTGATGACCTGATAGAGGTCATGAGGCATCCCCACCCGGAATATGGGGCAGAGGTGATGGGGCGGATCTTCGACGGACTCAGCTCTGGCCACAAAGCCGTTCTCCTCCTGGTGACGCGACTGGTGAGAGCTGTCCGGGAACGGACTCTTGTCCTGATCGACGAACCAGAGACTCATCTACACCCACCTCTCCTGGCAGCTCTCACGCGTGCGCTCTCCGATCTGCTGACGGACAGAAACGGTATGGCCGTCATCGCCACACACTCCCCCGTCGTGCTCCAAGAAGTACCCGCATCATGCGTATGGAGGATGTTCCGCAGCGGCTCGGAACTCACCGCCAGCAGACCGACCATGGAGACCTACGGAGAGAGCGTCGGCGAACTGACCTACGAAGCCTTCGGGCTGGAGACCACCTCAACCGGATTCCACGCGGCCATCGCCGAAGCGGTCGAGGAGGGCGGCACCTTCGAGGACATCGCGGCCCGCTTCACCGGACTGGGATCCGAGGCCAGGTCTCTCCTCAGAGCGATGACCTACGCACGGACCCGGGGACGGGACTGATGATTCCACCCGATCGACCACCCTTCGGAGTCAAAGAGGTCGTGGAGGCCTGCTCGGACTGGCTGGAGAAGCACGACCCCGCCAAGAGGCTTCACGGACACCTGTATGCAATCAGGAGCCTGGAACACACCTATCACATGGCCGGCCAAAGGGGCATCCTGCTTTCGCTCCTGAGGGTCGAAAGAGTCATACAGTCGGATCACGCGGACCGCGAGCTGTTCGAAAGAGCCTACGGCGAGGCTGTGGTGGGTCGCGTCGCGGGCCGCCGACTCTACGAGGCACTCAAGGCCCTTGCGGCGCATACCCGGTGCCCCCTGTGTGGCATACAGGCGGTCGCACAGGTTGACCACCACGCACCGAAAGACAAGTTCCCGTTTCTCGCACTGACTCCGTTGAACCTGATCGCGGTTTGCGGAACTTGCAACCAGCTCAAGTCGAACACTTTTGAAGAGGACGCCACCCGGGAGGCGGTACACCCCTACTTCGACAAGTTCGGCAACGACCGCTGGCTACACGCCCAGATCGACGCAGCCGCCAACGGCGTTGCCGTATACCAGGCCATCCCGCCAGCAACGTGGCCCAGCACCAAGGCCTTACGTGTTCGGAGGCACTTCGACAAGTACAACCTGTCCCTCCGTTACAAGGCCGAAGCATCACATGCCCTCGCGCGACGGAAGAGAGCTGACACACGAACTTTCAAGGAGGCTGGCTCTGCAGAGCTGCGCAGCCTTCTGAGCAAGGAAGCCGAAGACCAGGCTGCCTACGACCCCAACTGCTGGCAGGCAGCGTTCCTATCCGCTCTCGCAGACAGCAACTGGTACCTCAACGGCGGGATGCAGAGCATCTGACGAATGGCGTGACCAGCCTGCCTCTCACTTGCTCGGACACAACTCGATGCTTCGGAACCTGCAGCCAGACAGGTCACCAAGGGGCAGTTGCTGGGCCATGCCTGGGGGCGGACGCTTGCACAACTCCCAGCCGAAGCACCCTAGTGATCTTTTGGCGTGGGCCACTCTCCACGCGAATTGCCCACAGACATGACGACCTCTCATCCACCTCGACTTGGATAATTCGTGCACATGCACTCAAAAGCGAAGCCCAGAATGGGTCCTTGAACTGACGATCTCGACCGGCCCGGTATGAATCGACGTGCGGTAGCCCAGCAGGCCCGCAGTCGGCCTCTCACGGACTTTTGTGCAGTGCGATGGGGCGCCTGCTGCTGAAAATGGGTGCCAGCCCCGGCGTCAATCCGTCTTTCGCCTGGAGCCTCTCCGTGCTCGGCCTCGCCGTCAGATCCCCACGCCCGCGGTACGTGCGACGGCCCGGGTCGCGCGCCGAAGCACCGTCGTCGGCTTCAACTCTTTCTCCACACGCAGCAGGTAACCCGCAGGCGAGGAAGCTACCAGGGTGTCGCGCTCGCGGGCGGCGGCCTGGCGGGTGGCGAGCGCGGTGAACGCGATGCCGGCGCCGACCGCGGTGGTAGTTCCACCGAACAGCATGCCGAGTCCGGCCCCGGACACAGTCGCCTCTGGCTTGATCGTGAGCGCGGTGGAGATGGTCTCCATCTTCAGGCCGTGGATCGCCTTGCGCAGGGATTCGAGGGGCTGGGCCACATGGAGATCGAACGCTGCTTGAAGGTGCAGTTCGAAGGCTCCCCGGTCGGTGACCTCGCGGGCACCCTCAAGCACGTCGGCGGCCGCCGCGTCAACCGCTGCCGCGAAGGCAATGAACTCGTCGGCGTACTGTGTCCGCAGCCGAACGATCTTCTCCACCGGGACGTGACGCAAGTCGGCCGGAAGTACACAACGCACGGCCATCATGGCCACCCTGGCCTTCGCCGTCTCGTGGCCTACCGCCGGTGCTGCGCGGTCCAGGAGCACGTCTGCAATGCGCTCAGCCGTCCACCCTCCCGTAGCAGAGTGGGCATCCATCTGGTCGGTGACTGGCGTGAACGCCGTCCGGTGTGCAAGCTCGTGAGTGACCGCGCACTTGTATACCCACGCCAGAGCCGGATCCACGGCCACCCAGGCGGCGCCGTGGTGTGTCCGCCGCCAGTCCAGAGTCGCCAACCCCGCTTCCTCCAGTGCGTACCGCAGCTCCACCGGCACCTCCTGGGGGTACAGGCCGGTCAGGCTCCGGGTGGTGGGGGTCAGCCTGGGGGCCACCCCCGCGAGAGCGCGCCCCCGCGCCGCGAATCGGTCGCGCAGCGCCTCGGTATTGTCTCGGACCGCCGCGACGACCATGGGCGCGACCGCCTCGGCTGCCTGCCGTGGGTCGATGTCAACGAGAAATCCCGATTCCTGGTTGAGCTCCCTGACGACTGCGCGGTCCCGCACGGGGAATCCGGCTGGCACCACGCGGGCCAGGTTGCGCCAGTACAGAGCCGCCGCCTTCGCCCAGGATTCGTCTCGCAGGTGTACGTACGGGTAGTAAAGACCAGTCTGGAGCGCCATCGAACGCTTTCCTCTCCCCCAGGCCGACCAACTGTGGTCAGCCCCTCACGGAATGCTAAGCGAACGCTTTCGTCATCCCTCCTGTGGAACTCAGCACCGGGGGTGTTCATCCCAGCGGAGGTGGCGTAGAGCGACCGATGGGCGGGTCTGACGAACGCCTTGTGCATCCTGCCTGAGCGCTGTTGGTTGCCAGGCGGCGCGAACTCGGCACGCGCGCAGCCGCGGGCAAGCAGGAGAGGACTCCTGCCACCAGTCAGCCAAGTCCCGTCCCCTGCACTGGAACGGTCGCTGTCGCCTTGGTCCCGGGATAGCGCCCTTCCAATGGGACCGGCCCGGCACCACCCCGCGTTCTGCCTCGGTCGGCGCTGCGGTCGCCCGTAGCTACACTCTGCTCGGCGCATGGTCCGTCGACGCCATCCCGTGCACCTCCCAGCGGCAGGTCAGCCGGAACATGCGTCACCTGGACCAGCCCGGTGGGCCCGGAGGACTTCGGTCTGACCGACTCGGCGCTGCCGGACGGCACCTTCGACGCCGACCCGCACACACGGTACTGGTCGGCCGGCAACCGCACGGCACCGTGGCCAGCCTGACTGCGGCGCTCCTGGGCAAGCCTCCTCTTTCGCCCGTCCGGGCGCTGGGCAAGCTTTCGGGCAAGCCGTCGCGAGGAGGGTGGGCGGAGATTCCCACCATCCGGTGGGACGCGCCCACCCACCCGCTGGCCCTCCGCGGCCGGGTGGGTGGGCGCCGCGCCCTGATTCAGGAAGGCCCGTCCATGCCCGGACGTCGAAACCAGCCCCGCACTCCTCGGCGACGGCCGGGACGAGGACGCCGCCCCGTGCACCGTCGCCGAGGAGGGCTCACCGGCGATACCGCCGGCCTCCTCGCGGCCGCCGCGTTCGCGTCCGTCCTCGTCCCGCAGGTCCGGCAGTGGCTTCAGCTCCACGGCGCCAACATCGCCGCCGTCACCATCGCGGTCCTGGCCGGCGGAGCACTGACGCTAGTGCTCGTGAAGGCCGCGCGGCTTGGTGCCGCCGCATGGACTTCCCGGCGCCGGCGACCTGAGGGCTGGGACATCCGCTTTCTGGACGGTCTGCACCACAGTCAGTTCGAGGAAGCCGTACGGGACCTGATGCGCCGCGACGGAGCCCACGACGCCGTCCGGGTGGGCGGCGCCGGCGACAACGGCGCCGACGTCAAGGGAACCGACCCGGCAGGCCGCCGCTGGGTAATCCAGTGCAAGCATCGCCGCGACGGAGTGGCCGGGGCCGCCGTCGGCACGCCGGACCTTCACGTCCTCAATGGAACTGGCCGCCCCGTCCACGGTGGCGACGTAATCGTGCTCGTCACGAACGGTCGGATTACCGGCCCGGCGAAGGAGTTCGCCCGCAGCCAGCGGCTGCACCTGGTGGATCGCCACCTCCTGGACGTGTGGTCCACCGGGACGACTCCCCTGTGGCAGCTTCTTTCCCAGCTGCCAGCTCCCCGGCGCCACCGCCCCCGAATCAGGCCGGGTCGGCAACCCTGAGGCCATAAACGGGAAGGTCGGACTGCCTAGGCAGTCCGACCTTCCCCGTCGCTCGTCGAGCAGCTCAGATCCTGCTGTAGAGCTCCTCGATCAGGGCAGAGAGCTCCTCAGAGGAGAGCACCCGGGCGATGTTGTCGGCCTGCTCCCCCGGGGTGTCACCGAGGTGTTGGCGCAGGATCCGCGCCGACTCGTCGGTTAGCGCGCCCTGCGGGTTGTTAACCGCGGTCAACACTTTCGGTCCCGACGGGAGGGGGTCGAGCCGCTCACCGCTCTGCGGCGCCGGGACCTTGTGCTGACCCCCTGGGTTGTTAACCGCGGTCAACAACTCGGAGGAGTCCGAATGCGGCGGGGTCTCCGCCAGCGCGCCCTGCGGGTTGTTAACCGCGGTCAACACTTTCGGTCCCGACGGGAGGGGGTCGAGCCGCTCACCGCTCTGCGGCGCCGGGACCTTGTGCTGACCCCCTGGGTTGTTAACCGCGGTCAACAACTCGGAGGAGTCCGAATGCGGCGGGGTCTCCGCCAGCGCGCCCTGCGGGTTGTTAACCGCGGTCAACAACCCAGGGCCGGCCGCGGCCAGGATCGCCTTCTTCTGGGCTTTGGCGAGTGCTTCCTCCTCCTTGTGCTCTGTGAGGAGCTGGAAGAGATCCTCGGCTGAAGGGTGATTGGGGGAGTCCTTGAGGCGGCGCGCCATCCAGATGGCGTCCCTGCTCGATGTCTCACCGGCACTGATCGAGGCGCGTACCTCGGGCGGCAGAGCGAGGAGGCCGAGCTGGTTGGTGATCCAGGCCCGTGACTTGCCGAGCTGTTCCGCGGCTCGGGACTGGGCTCCGTGGCTGTGCTTCTCGGCGCACACGTCCACGAGCTGCTGGATGCCGGTCGCACGTTCTACCGGATCGAAGTCCTCGCGGTGGAGGTTCTCCTTGAGCAGCTTGTTGAGGAACTCCTCCCGGCTGTCGGCGAATTCGTCTCGAATCACGAAGTCGAGGGCGGACAGTTCTACGTGCCGGGCGCTGCGAAAGCGGCGTTCGCCGTTGACGAGGACATACTCGGCGTCACCGATTGCGGTGGCGTGGTCGGGCCACAGTTCCAGGTATGCGTCTCGGGTCACGACCACGCAGGCAGCCAGCTGTGCCTGGCGCAGTTCCTCACCGAAGCGGGTCAGCTCCTCCGGGGTGCCGAAGTTCCGGCGCGGGTTGAGGGGGGTGGAGGACACCTGGGACAGGGGGAGCTTGACGATGCTGTACGAGGGGAGGCGTCCCTCTGCCACTGCCTTGGCGCGCCCGCGGGCGCTGAGGTCGGCTGGGGGCTGAACGGCGGACGCCCTCTGGAAGCTGGACCCGCCTCCCAACTTGTCTGCCTTGCTCATCCGACAAGCCTCCTGGTGAGTTCCCGCATGCTGCTGGCCTGCTCGCATTCAGGGGCGTACTCAAGCAGCGGCTGCTTGAGCCGGACGGCTTCGCGCTGTTCCTTCAGGTCTGGGACGACCACAAGCACTGGGGGAGTGCCGAGGTCTTGCCATCCTTGGAGGGAGGACGTGGCGATGTATCCGCGGCGGCTGTCGTAGAGGTTGACCGCGATGCCCAGGAGCGCGAGCGGCAGCGCCATGTCGTTGGCGAGGGAGGAGATCTGGTTCATGAGGAGCTCGTAGGCGTCGGCTGAGGAATCCTCGGCCTGCACGACGATGAGGATGCCCGAGGAGTCAGGTTCCTCACCGTCGCGGGTGCGCCCGTAGTAGAGCGCGTTGTCCATCGTGTAGCCCAGGCTTGGCGGGCAGTCGACGAGGACGTAGTCGTAGTCCTCCTCCAGGGCCAAAAGCTCGCGCTCCAAAGCGGATTCCCGGACACGCAGGCCCTGCGCGGTGGCCAGCTTGGCGTCCAGCAGGAACGCGTACGTCGACCCCGGAAGTAGGTGGAGCCGGTCGCCGAAGAGTTGCTCCGACTGGACCGGCACGACGAGGCTCTGGAGGGAGACCTTCTTCTCCTCTCCGAGCATGCGCTTGGCCAGGCTCGGATCGTCGATGCCGAGTGGCTTGTGGCCCAGCTGCTGTGTGAGGTGGCACTGCGGGTCGAAGTCGACGAGAAGGACCCGGGCACCACGCTCTGCGAGACCCTCAGCAAGTCCCGCGGCGATGGCCGTCTTCCCGACGCCGCCCTTCTGGTTGCACACGACGTACCTGACCGGGCCGGTGGCCGGGCGCTGTTTGTGAGACGCGGGCCGGTCACGAAGCCATTCGGTGAGAGCTTGCGCCAGGGCCTGGTTGAGAGCCGACTTGCGGCTCTTGGCGACTTTTCTGAACTCAGCGTTCAGGCCCTGCGGAAGGTGCGTCGTGAAGTTGGCGGCTCCGCTCGTGTCGACCGTGGGGTGCTCGGCGTCGTCGGCCATCCACGCCTTGATGGCCTCGGTAACGGCGTCCTGCATGTTCAGGCCCAGTTGAGCGGCGCGGACTTTGATCTTCTGCCGCAACGGAAGCGGCAGCTTGATAGCTACCTTCTCCCTGGAGGGCGGGTCATTCGTAGCGGTCATGCGGATACCTTACTGACTAGACTGCTGGTTCAACGTCGCCACTCACTAACGAGATTTCCGATTCGCACCTGATGTCGCATCAGAAGGGCCATCCGAAGGGACGCGCCACGATGACGAAGCTCAAAAGAGGGCTGACAGCAGCAAGGCCTGGTGACAGGCTGATCAACTAGACCGGTCGGAGATGGGAAGAGCACGTGGCTCAACTGCAGCTGACGAGGACGCACCGGATTCTGATCGGTGTGGTGGTCGCCGGCGCCGTTGTCATCGCCGGCATCGGTTTCGCGGGTTCGTACGCCGCAGTGCGTGCGCTCGCGCTGCAGAAGGGCTTCGGCACCTTCTCCCTGGTGTTTCCGATCGGCATCGACGCAGGCATCTGCGTCTGCCTGGCGCTCGACCTCCTGCTGACGTGGATCCGCATCCCGTTCCCCCTCCTGCGCCAGACCGCATGGCTCCTCACCGCCGCGACAATCGCGTTCAACGGTGCCGCCGCCTGGCCCGACCCGCTCGGCGTCGGCATGCACGCCGTCATCCCGGTCCTCTTCGTCGTCACCGTCGAGGCGGCCCGCCACGCCGTGGGCCGGATCGCGGACATCACGGCCGACAGGCACATGGAGGGCGTCCGCATCACCCGCTGGCTGCTCTCTCCGGGGCCCACGTTCAAGCTGTGGCGCCGGATGAAGCTCTGGGAGCTGCGGTCGTACGAGCAGGCCGTCGGGATGGAGCAGGACCGGCTGATCTACCAGGCGCGGCTCCAGGCCCGCTACGGGCGGGCCTGGCGGCGCAAGGCCCCGGTGGAGGCGCTGATGCCGCTGCGCCTGGCCCGCATCGGCGTGCCGCTCGCGCAGACCGCCTCCGCCGGATTGACCGCAGCCGGCCTGAGCCCGGTCCTACTCTCGCGCCCCGAGCCCGAGCCCTCGTCCGTGTCGGCTGCTGAGCCGATGTTGGTGACAGCGGCAGATGTGCCCGAGCTGCCTCCGGCCGCCCAGCCGCTCGTTGAGGAGGTCCCCGTCCCGGAAGCGGAGTCTCCGGCGGACGTCGAGGATGCGGCTCCGGAGGCCTGGGCCGCGATACCCGAACCTGTCCTCGTCGACCTGGCGCTGGCTGGGCGGGACTTCATGGGGCAGTACGGCGCGGTCCCGTCTGCGGAGCAGTTCGCGGCGTTCCTCGCGCGGGACTACGGCCTGACCGACCAGAACACCGGTGGCCTTCTGCCCGACGTCATGCTGGAGCCGGTGCTCGCTGAACTCCAGGCGGCCGATGCCGAAGCGGCCGTACTCCCGGGCCCCGCACCGGCGGTCGCGGAGCCGGTGACCGACGCGCCGGTGGCTGCGGCTCCGGCGTTCGAGGAGCCTCTCGGCGCGGGGGAGCCGCACCTCTTCTTCGGGGAACAGAGCGGCGTCCGCGGCCAGGCGCAACCGTCCGACGAGCCCGTACGACTGCCCGCCGGAGCGGTCCCCGCGCCGACGGCCTCCGTGACCGACGCCGGCCCGGCCGTACCCGCGAGCCGTTCCTTCGAGCAGCCCGTCCTCGCCGCACCGGTCGAGGCGGAGGGCCGGGACTGGGTGGCCGAGGTGGCCGCGTCCGGTGAGGCGACCGCCCGGGTACCGCGCCAGCAGACCGACGAGGTGCCGGCCGAGGCTGACCCGATTCAGCGCGAAGTCGAGCTGGTTGCCTCCTGGCTGATGGAGGCCGAAGAGGCCGGGAAGAAGCTGTCGGGGGCTGAGGTTGCCCGGCGCCTGGAGGTCTCGCCCAAGACAGGCCAGCGCCGCGTCCTCGAAGCGAAGCAGCACCTGGAGGAGCAGCGCCGGCAGCAGGGCCGGGCGCACCTCCGCTCCGTCGGCAGCAGCTGACCGACGTTCCGGTTGGGGCCGGGTGACCGGTCACCGTCCACCGCCACCGACCGGACCGGGCAGCCGTCCCGTCGTGACCGATCGGCGCCTGGCCGAGCCGGCGGGCGGTGCCGTGACCGATGGCCGGACCCGCCCGTGACCGATGCTGTGGCCGGTCACCGAGCCCGCCCGTGACCGATTCCGGGCCCGGTGACCGGTGACCGATCTGGGCTCCATCGGTCATCGGTCATGACCGGTCCGCGTCCATCGGTCACCCGTCCGCCGCACCCCCGCGCCTGCCTTCTGGGCAAGCCTTGGCGGCACAAGCCTGAGGCTTGCCCACCCCCCAGGGAGGCTTGCCCAGAGTTGCATGGACCGGTCACGAGGGGGCTTGCCCAACCCCCCACCAGGCTTGCCCAATCGGTCACGGGAGGCTTGCCCAGCCAGAGGGCAAGCCTCCCATCTGCGCTTTCAGGGGTGTGGGCAAGCCTTCGGGCAAGCCGGTCTGAGGAGAGTTCACGGCACGAGATCCGAAAGGAGACGTGCCGTGCACGACGCTTCGCACCCCGCCCCCGGCGGCGGGTACTTCGACCGGCTGAACGCCGACTGGGCCGCGCTGTGCGCGGACCCCGCCCTGCGCCAGGCGGTGACCGACTGGGTGACCGATGGCCACCTGACCGACGAGCTCGCGGCCGTGACCGATTCCTGGGCCGGCTCCCTGACGCCCGAGCAGCTCCTCACCGCGCTTCGCCCGACGGCCGACGGCGTGACCGATGAGCTGACCGACGCAGTCCTGCTCGCCCTCCTGAAGCGGGCCGCCGGCCGTGACCGATCGGCCGTCCTCGCCGGCCGCGTCATCGTCCAGGCGATGCTCCCCGCCGTCTTCCGCATCACCCGCGGACAGGTCCGTACGACCGGCGGCCGCACCCGCGACGCCGTCGGTCACGTGACCGTGACCGCCCTCTACGAAGTCGCCCGCTCCGGTCGCATCCACCTCCGCCCCGGCCGGCCCGCCGCGAACCTCGCGCTGGACACACTGCGCCGGGTCCTGGCCGAGCTCGCCGCCGAGCAGGGCCCGGCGGGGGAGGACCTCACGGTCGCGGAGCAGATCGCCGACCGGTCGCCCGGCCCGTACGAGATCGCCCGCGCCCGCAGCGTCCGCGCGGCCGCCGCCCAAGCCGGCCTCCACGCCGGCCGGGCAGACGACGCCGCCAGTGTCCCGGCCCGGCTGGAGCTCCTGGAGCTCCTCCTCGACGCGGTGCGCGACGGCGCGCTGTCGACCGCGGACGCGCAGGCGCTGGCCTGGCACCACATCAGCGGCGGCATCCCGGACGCCGAGGCCGCCGCCCTCGCCGGAACCACGGCCGGCGCCTGGCAGCGCCGGCGCTCGCGGGCCCTGGCCCGCCTCACAGCATCCCTGCAGCCCGAGGCCGCGGCATGACCTGGACCACCGCCGAGGCCACCGTCCGCTCCCCCCTTTGGAGATGCGCCTTGACCACACCGGCCGCCGCGACGTCGCTGGACGCGGACGAGGAGCGCGTCACCCGCGCCCAGCGTCTGCTCGTCCACCTCGGCGCCGCACTCGTCGCCCGCCCCTTCGACCCCGGCACCCACGAGCGCCTTCGCGCCTTCCTCGACGAGGACGCCGACGCGGTCCTCGCCTCGCTCGCCGCGCTGCGCCGCCGACCGGAAGCGGAACTCCGCAACCGCATCGCCGAGCTGGCCGGCCACTCCCTGCGCTCGGCCGGAGGTACGGCATGAGCCCCGCCCTCACCGGCCGCCGGAAGCCGGCCCCACCGGCCGACCCGCAGACGCCGGCCGCACAGGAGACCGAGGCCATCGAGGAGGCCGACTGGGTCGGCGGATGGTCGACCGGCGCCCAGGCCAACTCGGCCGCGCTGCTGCGCTGGATCGTCTGGGGCCTGATCGCGCTCGGCCCCCTGCTGGGCGCGCTCGCCTACCTCTCGGTGCCCGCCACGTCCGCGTCCCCGGCGCCGAAGGCCGCCCCGTCCGCACCGGCCGCGAGCGGGGGCCAAGGCGCGGCCGGCTTCGCGAGCCTCTTCGTCGCCGCCTACCTGTCTGCCGGCCGCGGCGACGAGCCCAAGCTCGCCGTCTACTACCCGCAGGCCGCGAGCATGCAGCTCGACGGTGTCTCCGGCCGGCACCGGGGCGAGCAGTTGACCGTCGTCCGGCTCCGCCAGACGGACGCTTCCGTCTGGGCGGTCACGGTCGCGGCCCGCGTCACCGGCACGCAGCCGTCGCCGGCTCCGTCCACGCAACCGGGCGCAGACCCGTCGCAGTCGGCTGACGCGGTCCGCTACTTCCAGGTACCCGTGGCCACGGCGCCCGGCGCCGGGGGAGCGACCGCGTACACCGCGCTCGCGCTGCCGGCCGAAGTCGCCGCCCCCGAGCGGGCCAAGACTCCGGAGCTGGTCTACGGCGCGATGCGTCCGGCGCTGCCGACCGACCCGCGCACCCAGGCGGTCACCAGCTTCCTGAGCGCCTACCTCACGAAGGCCGGCGCCGAGCTCGACCGCTACCTGGCCCCCGGTACCCGCCTGGCCGCGCCGTCCCCGGCCCCGTACTCGGGTGTCGCGGTGGACCAGTTCGCGGTCGAGGGCAAGACCGGCGGCGAACCGGTCGTCTCCGTCCCCGGCGACGGCACCACCCTGCGCCTGCTCGTCACCCTCCGGGGGACCGGCCAGGACGGGGTGCGGCTCCCGCTCACCTACGCCCTCACCCTCAAGGCCCGCGCCGGCCGCTGGGAGATCGCCAGCCTCGACGGCGCCCCCGCCCTCACCTCACCGACTCCGGCCGCCTCCGGCGCCCCCGGTTCGACACCCACCCCCACCGCATAAGAGGAGCACGTCATGCAGGACACCATCACGCTGGCCGCGGGCTGGATCCAGACCGGCACCGGCATCGGCACCGACATCAAGGGCCTCATCTTCGACGTGGCCATCCCGGTTCTCTGCGGCATCTTCGTCGTGGTTGTGGGCTGGAAGACCAAGGCACCCGGGCCGACGATCATGGCCGTCATCTTCGCGGCGATCGTCTGGGGCCTGTCCGCCAACATGGGCGCCCTGAAAAACAAGACGACCGAGGACATCGTCCAGTACCAGAGCGGCCCCAACGCCGCCCGGAGTGACCAGTGAACGAGGCCACCGCCACTGGCGGCGAGGTGGACTTCGAGCTGATCGGCCGCTGCTACACCAAAGCCCGGCGCGCGCCGCTCGTCCACGGGGTGATCCGGGACGTCAATGGCGGCCGGGGGATCAGGCTGCCCGGCGGCCCCTACACCCTGACCCAGCTCGCCGGGATCGTCGCCACCGTCGGCGCCCTGATCCTGACCCGCCCCGTCTGGGGTGGCAACGGCTGGCTCGACGTCGCCGCCCTCCTGGCCCTGCCCGCCGCGGTGGCGTTCGTGCTGCGCCACCTGCACATCGACGGCCGCAACCCCGCGGCCGCCCTGCTGAGCATCGCCCTGATGCTGGCCACGCCCCGGCGCGGCCAGCTCCGCGGCCGCGCCTACCGGCCGACCCGGCCCACCCGCGGCGACACCCGCATCCACCTGCCCCCCGACGACGAGCCAGCCGAAGCCACCGCCCCCACACCGGAGCTCCGGCATCCCAGGCCCGACCGGCCCCGGCCCGCAGTACCCGCCGCCGAGCCTTCGGCACCCGCCGCGCCAGTGGCCTCGGGGGTGCAAGCCCTCCTCGCCCGCCGCGCCCCCACGAACCGCACCTGACCGGAGACCTGACGATGCGCCTGCCGATCCGACACGTCCAGAACAACCTGATCTTCACCACCCACGGCACCGTCTGGGCCGTCTGGCGCGTCACCGCGACCAACTACTCCCACGCCCCCGCCGTCGTGAAGCGACGTCGCCTCAAGTCCCTGGAAGGCCTGTTCAAGGCCATGACGGGCGAGCCGATGCTCATGTCGCTCTGCCCGCAGATCGACCCGACCGCCGTGGTGCGCGCCATGGTCGACGACATCGACCTGGAGCGCGCACCGCGCTACGAGCAGCTCGGGCACGCGGTCCTGGACCAGCTGGAGGACCTGGAGCTGACCGGCCGCACCGACTGGCTCGCCCTCCCGCTGCCCCCGCTGAACCAGAAGGACGCCGTCCTGTCGGCGTTCCGGGCTGCGAAGGCGGAAGTGTCCCTGCAGCTCGGCCTGATGCCCGCGGTCGTCACCGACGCGGAGGTGCGCCGGCGCCTGGAGCAGGCCGAGCGGATCCAGGCCCAGTGGCCGTCCGGGGTGTCGATGCGGCCGGCGTCCGAGGCGGAGATCCTGTGGATCTACGGCCACAGCGCGCGCCGGGGGCTCGCCGAGCCGTTCCTCCCGGACGGCACCGAGACCCCGGTCCGCGGCCGCGGCCGCACCGTCGCGGCGCTCGGGGAGATCCTCGTCGGCGAGGGCGGCGCCGACTTCAGCAGCGGCCCCGCCCTGCCGGCCAACCCCTTCACCCGCCGGTTTCTTCAGGTGTCCAGTGAGTGGGGCGACTCCTACCAGGCCCTCCTGGCCCTCTCCGAGATGCCCGAGGCGTTCGCGCTGCCCGGCGCGGCCTACCTCCAGCAGCTCGACGACCTGGCCTACCCCGTCGACTGGACCGCCCGCCTGGTCATCGTCCCCGGCTCGAAGGCCGAACCGAAGGTCCGCAAGCGCGCCCGCCACCTCAAGGCGCAGGCGGCCGAGTACGAGGGCGACCCGGCCGGCCCGCCCGCGGCCGTCGCCCGGAACCAGGCCGACAACGAGGAGTACCACGAGCGGCTGACCGCGAACCGGCGCGAGGTGGAGATCCGCGCCATGGTCACCCTGGCCGTGTGGGGCAACAGCCCCGAGGACGCCATGGACCGGGCCGCCGCCCTCGCGAGCGACTTCGGCTCCACCGACTACACCTTCTCCCGTCCGGCTGGCGAACAGGCCAGCCTGTGGCAGGCGATGCTGCCCGGTTGCC
Source organism: Streptomyces sp. NBC_00513 (assembly GCF_041431415.1). GTDB lineage: Bacteria > Actinomycetota > Actinomycetes > Streptomycetales > Streptomycetaceae > Streptomyces. The sequence goes on along the minus strand of NZ_CP107846.1, from coordinate 76,509 downwards.
GCACCCCCCGCGTCATGGCCGGCTACGCGCAGATCCTCCTCGCGCGGGACTTCGCGATGGCCATGCCCTGGTGCGGCTCCCAGCTCGGCGACGACCGCGGCGGCCTCTACGGTCTCCAGGTCGCCTCCGGCGGCGCCCGGCCCGTCCTGATCGATCCCGCCCGCGGCCCCCGCGAGAACGCGTCCGCGTCGATGGCCTGGCTCGGCGAGCTCGGCGCCGGCAAGTCGGTGGGCATGAAGGGCGCCGTCTACAACGTCCTCGCCCGCGGCCACCAGCTCGGCCGGCCGGGCTCCCGCGGCCGCGCTGTCATCGTCGACCGCACCACCGACCAGGAATGGGCCCGCTTCGCCAAGGCCTGCCCCGGCACCACCCAGCTCATCCGCATCGACCACACCGCCGAGGTCTCCCTCGACCCGCTGCGCCTCTACGAGAAGACCAGCCCCCAGGTCGCGGCCCGCTTCACCGAGAGCTTCCTCACGCTGCTCCTCGGCGTACGCCCGATGGACCTCGAAGGCGTCGCACTCTCCGAGGCCGTCCAGGCCGTACTGGCCCGGCCCGAACCGTCGATGCGCGCCCTGATGGACGAGCTCACCGCGCGCGGCGCAGGCGACGCCTCCGCCCAGGGCCTGGCCCGCAAGCTCGCCTCGGTCGCCCGCAAGGACCTCGCCCGCGTCGTGTTCGACGCGACCCTGCCCGTCGTCGACACCCACCGCGCGGACTCCGTCGTCTTCCTCGTCAGCGCGCTTCAGCTGCCGAAGAAGTCCGAGCTCGCCTCCGAGCACCGCATCCAGCGCCTGGAGTTCGAGAAAGTCCTGGGCCGTGCCCTGATGTACCTGATCGCCGCGGTCTCCCGCGAGACCGCGATGCGCTCCCGGGACGAATTCGCGGTCACCGTCTTCGACGAGTGCTGGTGGCTCACCTCCAGCGACGAGGGCCTGGAGCTCCTCCTGGAGCTGCTGCGCGACGGCCGCAAGCGCAACGCCGCCGCGTACGTCGGCAGCCACGACGCCAACGACATCGGCCCGTCCGACAGCGAGAAGGGCGTGATCGTCCGCGGACTCATCCCGCACCGCTTCGTCTTCCGGCAGACCAGCCGCACCCTGGCAGCCCGCTCCCTGGAGTTCCTCGGAGTGGACGCCACCGACACCGACCTCCTGGACCTGGTCACCGGCGGCCTCTCCCCGCTCGGCCTGCCCGACGACCAGCGCCGGGCACGCGCGGGGGAGTGCCTCTACCGCGACCTCGCCGGCCGCATCGGTCTCATGCGGGTCCTCATCCCCTTCGACCGGGCGATCGAGCGCGTCATCCACACCACCCCGACCAGCCGGCAGGCCGCGGCATGAAAACCCCTCCCGCCCCGTGGAAGCGGCTGCGCCTGCTCGGCACGGCCCGCCTGCGCCTCGCGCTGCTCGTGGCGGCGTTCGCCGCCACCGCCCTCACCCTGCTCACCTCCCTGCCGGCCCTCGCCGAACCGAGCCCGACACCGACCTCCTCTCCGACTCCCACTCCGGCTCCCTCCAGCGCGCCGCTCACCCCCCTGACGCCGACCACGCCCGGGGGTCGTACGCCCACCGCGGAAGAGCTCGCCGAGATCGAAAAGATCCTCGCGGACCTCCACACGTCGTTCTCGGACTCCGTGAAGGAAGGCTTCCTCAAAGCCGAGGAGGAACGGCTGCGCAAGCTCCTGCCCGACGAGGGCGGCGTCCTCGCCGTCTTCAACGTCACCGACCGCAACCGCATGCCGATCTCGGCCTACACGGTGAAATCAGACACCGGCGACCTGATGGACTGGGACCTCGGCATCGAGAACCTGATCACCGAACTCTGCTTCATGGTCACCAAGTGGGTCGTGGCGTTCTGCTGCTGGCTCATCGCCTGGGCGCTCGGATTCGGCCTCGCCAAGCTGCTCCTGACACCCGTCCTGTCCGTCGCCACCTCCCTGCACACCCAGGTCATCCTGCAGATGGGCCTCCCCAGCCTCTTCCTGTCGGTGTGCGCGCTCGTCTGCGTCGCGCGGATCTTCTTCGGCGACCGCGCCAAGGGGTGGGGGGACGCCGCCCTGTCCCTCCTCATCGCCGGCCTGACCGCCACACTCCTGTCCTCGCCCCCGCAACTCCTCCTGGGCGAGAAGGACGGCGCCGTCGCGGTCGCCCGCGGCCTGTCCCTCGAAGTCGCCGACATCATCCTCGACGCCAACCCGAACCAACGTGAAAAGAGCCTGGAGAAATCCGCCAGCAGCCGAGCCCTCTCACGCCCGCTCACCGACGCCCTCACCGACGCCTTCATCGTCAAGCCCGCCATGCTGCTCCAGTACGGGCGGATCTTCAAAGGCGACTGCGCCCAGAAGTACTCCGACACCAAACTGCGGCAGCTCGCCTACGACCGGGCGATCCAGGAACACACGCAACGTCTGAAGAAGTACGACGACTTCCGCACCTACATCGACCCCAACAGCAGCCCCGTCACGGGGTGGATGATGCCGATCGTCAACCGGTGGGCGATCGACCACTTCGGATATCAGCCGATGGATCAGTTCGAGAAGGAGTGCGTCAAGGGCGACGTCCAGAGCGCCAAGCGCGCCTCGATGGACAAGGTCGGCGGTGCGATCTTCCTCCTCATCGCCGCACTCATCGTCACCGTTCTGATCACCGGTCTCGCCGGCAGCTTCCTCGTCGCGCAGTGCCGCATCGCCTGGGACGCCGTGCGCGCCGAACCCGCCCTCGTGGCCGGCACCATCCCCGGAGCCGGACGTGCCTTCCTTTGGGACTGGGCAGCGTCGGTACTGCACTCCCTCGGTCAGCTCCTCGCCTCCATCGTCGGCCTCGCCGTCCTCATCCTGATCATCCAGGCCGTCCTCGACCCCGTGCAGCAGGGCTGGGGCAACGAACTCACCCTCCGATTCCTCGCCGTGGACATCGTGTGCATCGGCGCGATCAAGAAGCGCAAGGCCCTTACGGTCCGCTCCAAGCAAGTCGCGGCGAACTGGCGCGCGAAGATGTCCGCGGCCCGCGTCGGCGGGACCCACGGCTCCGCCTTCACCCCGTCCTCCACCCCGGTCGCGAAGAACCAGAGCATCGCCCGAAAGATCACGCGCGGAGCGGTCCGCACCGCGATGGTCGGCGTATCCCTCGCCACGGGAAACCCGATCGCGGCCCTCGGCTACGCCACGTCCTCCAGCGTCTCCACCGTCGCCCTCATGAACAGGATCCAGGGCAGGGCCAACCGGCCGGCCAGGCCCGCAGGCCACCAGCCCAACCCGCCTCAGCCTCCCAACCCGCCTCACCTCCCACCGAATCCGCCGAACCCTCCGCAGCCCCCCAATCCGCCGCAGCCGCCGACGATCCCGCCGCAGCCGCCCCACCCTCCGCGGCCGCCGCACCCGCCGCGGCCGACCAACCCGCCCGGGGGACCGGCGCCCACCCCCACCGGCAGCACGGCGCCCACCATCTCCAATCAGCTGCCCGGCGGTCCGATGCACCAGCGGTCCGCCGGCAACCAGGCCACCACCATCCCGAACCAGCCCAGTCCGCAGGCCGCTCCGTCGACTCAAGCCACGGCGCAGCAGTCCCGGCCCCGCCACCCGGTGCCGACTCAGCCGGCGGCCTCGCCGCGCCAGCAGCAGCTGCGACAGCGCCTGGACCGAGGCAGCCAGCGCCAACCCGCCACCCGCCGCGTCACCAACGTGACCCCGCCACGGCCCAGTGACTCCACCCTCAACCGCAACGAGGAGCGCGAGCTGAGGCGCCGTCGCCGCCAGCGGGGCCGTTCATGAAGAAGGGAATCAAACGGTGGCTGGCCGTCACCGCCGGGCTGATGGGGCTGGGGCTCCTGATGCTCGCGGGGATCGCCGCCCACGTCGCCGGCCTCGGCCAGAGCGAGGCCGAGGCCGCGGCCACCCGCTGCACGCCCGGGCAAGGCGGCGCCGACGCCGACACCGCCCACATGGCACGCCAGGTCACGGCCATGCTCAACGGAGGCGGCAACGTCACGGTCTCCGGCCTGTCCCTGCCCAGGGAGCAGCTCCCCAACGCGAAGATCATCGTCGCCACGGGAGTACAGAAGAAGTTCCCCGCCCGCGGGCAGATCGTCGCACTCGCCACCGCCCTGCAGGAATCAGACCTGCGCAACCTCGACCACGGAGACCGCGACTCCCTGGGCCTGTTCCAACAACGCCCCTCACAGGGCTGGGGAACCCGCGAGCAGATCCTGAACCCGGTCTACGCCTCCGAACGGTTCTACGACGCGCTGGCCCAGCTCACCGACTGGCAGAGCATGCCGATAACCGTCGCCGCGCAAAAGGTCCAGCGCTCCGGCTACCCCGACGCCTACGCGAAACACGAGCCCCTCGCCACCGCTCTGCAGCAGGCCATCGCCCCAACCCTCGGCGGGACCACCGGCGTAGCCGCCCCCACCATCCCCGGGGCTGGCGGCCTCGCGCCGGCCGCGTGCACCGTCCAGGCGGCAGCCGACTTCGGGGACATCCCGCCCGGCACCGTGCCCGAGGGATACCAGATTCCGGCGAGCGCCCCACCCCAGGTCCAAACCGCGATCCGCTGGGCGCTCGGCCAGGTCGGCACCATGTACCAGTGGGGAGGCAGCTGCACCAACCCCCACGGCGACAACCCCGCCGAACGCTGCGACTGCTCATCCCTGACTCAGCGGTCCTACGGCGTCGCCGGAATGGAGATCACTCGCACCACCTACACCCAGATCCACGACGGACGCGCCGTCCCGGCCGACGCCATCGCCCCCGGAGACCTGCTCTTCGCCCGCGGCTCGGCATCCGCCCCCGAACACGTCGCCATGGCCATCGGCTACGGCTACGTCGTACACGCACCCCGAACCGGCCGTCCCGTGACGGTGGTCAAGCAAACCGACCTGGGACCAATCCTCGTCGTCCGGCGCATCGTTTCATGACCTCCCCCTTCGACCACGTACCCATCTCCGCTGGAGTAGTGCGTCGCGCCCGGCATTCGCGGCAGGATCGGGAACGTGATTGTCTTTCTCAGGGAACACAAAGATCTCCTACTCATCGTTCTCCCGCTGGTCGCGGCCTTCCTCGGCACGTGCCTGGGCGCATACATCCAGGCCAAAGCCGGCATCGCTCAGGCACAAGCGGCCAGGGAAGCCGCCGCGACCGCCGCCTCCGCAACGCTGGGAGCGGTTCGGGAGCAAGCTGACCGTGCGGCAGAAGCCGCTCACATCACGGCTCTCCGCGATCAACGGACTGCAGCGATAACCGGCTTCCTCCGCACCGTTCGCGAGCTCACCCGCGCCCTCGACAAGCAGTACGAGCGGGCGGACGTCGGCGCCGTGGTCGACCAGACCCACACCGACTTCATCCACGCCCTGGGTGTCATCGAGCTCGTCGCGACGGCCGAACTGTCCGCGGCAGCATTCCACGTTGTGGAAACCGTTGCCGACCTTGCCGGTCTGGCCAGCTCGCGCGCTCAGGCCGCGCGGGCACGGGAGCGCCTGACCCCCCTTGACGACGGCGGGCCGGCCACCCGGGCGATAGCCGCCCTCGACGCCCTCCGCGAGGCCTCGGTGGCCGCAGACGACGGGTACCTGCACCAGCCGTACCTAAGGGAAGCGGATGAAGCTCTTGAGCAGGTTCCCGAACTCACATGGGCCGAGAAGGGAGCGCTGATCTTGGACTGCCGCTATCCAGAGCTGGGCGAGCAGCGTCAGCGACTGACCCGCACCCACAACTTTGCCCTTAAGGCCTTCGTCCAGAAAGCACGGACCGCCATGGGCATAGCGAGCTGACAGCCCGTTGCCGTGGATCCGTCGACGAACAGGACGCGCACCGGAGCGAGGAGCAGGCTCTCATCCACGCTCCCCGGCGACGTCTCTACTCGTCCCCTTCGTCTTTGCGGCCGTAGTGGTTGATATTCACGGTCTGCGGGGCCCCAACGATGAGGAGCTCAAACGCCGAACGTCCATCCCACATAACCGTTCTTCATCACCTCCTCGTCGTGGAGGAACGCCCAGGACTCATAGCCGTCGGGCCACACTCACCCGCGCGGCCTCGCCCCTCATCACCTGCGGCCAGCGGTCATCAATGACACCCGCCGCATCCTGGCAGCCGCCACAGGCATTCTCCCGCTCCGGCAGCCACCAGTAGTCCGACGGCGACATACCGGCTACCTGGATTCCGCACAGCGTCCTGTCGAAGATACCGAAAGCATGGGAGACGTCGGAGGAAAGGCCGTCAGCAACGGCCCGCTCCCAACGCATCCCCACGGGCAAATACGGCGGCCGCAAGACCTCGAACCACTCACCACCCACATGGGTCGCCGCGTGGCACCAGGAACAGGACCAGATCTCCTCTTCCCACAGACTCGGCAGCATCGGCCATCGCCACATCGCACGTCCACACACATCGCACTCCATGGACGGATCCTCACACGCCTCCGGGATTGCCCGGAATGCTCCTGGCATTGGGCGACTTACCAAACACCCCAGACGGGATGAAACGCTCTTTAAGCGGACTCCGCACGAGCCCTCCTGGAACAGGCCGCCGAACAGGACCTTCGATGAAATCTGCTCGACCCGGACGCACCGTGAGGGGAATCATGGGTGTGTGACGTCGACCGAAGCAGCAGCAATCGCTCTCCAGGACCATGCCGCCCTCTGGAGCATGGGGGAAATCCGCGCGAGCGACGTGGTGAATGCCGCCTGCGATGCGCTCGTCGCCGGACTCGACACCCCCGGCCTTCGAATCCTCGCCGCCTGCACGCGCGCCGAGGCGGACTACGACGTCCACCACCTGCTTCCCGAAGCACTCGACGAACTCGGCCTCACCTTCTATCCGGTCGCCAGCGAAGCCGGCCAGGAAGCCGCCGCCCGATCCCTCGCACGCCGCATGCTCGCCGGAGAGCTCACGCCTCGGGAGTTCACCTTCCGGATTCACCAGCGCCACGGACATGAGCTGCCCCTGACCAAGCGCCTGGCTGAACTCGACGACGAGTACGACACCCTCGAATACGGGGATAGAACCGTGGCCCAGGTCGATGCCGAGGTCACCGCCGAAGCCCGCCGCCTCGCAGTCCACCCCACGGTTCCCGCCGAACCCACGGATTCGCCCAGCTGATACACACGGACCGACCCGGGAGTTCCCGCTGAACAGACTTCGGTTTCCCTGAACCCAGGGACCTCGACGGCCTCGGGACTGGTGGGCTCGCCTATTCAACTGTCGCGTGTTGGCCCGTCCGGCTCTGGGCCTGCTACTGACCGTGATGTCTGGCAGGGGCGGGGCTGATGTCAGAGGTATCCGGTTGGATGAGCCCGTGACTGTCTATGACGTAGCCCGCCAGTTTCCCACCATCGCCGACCTGCGGGACCTGAGCCGCTCGCTTGCGATGCTCGATGCGATCCTGAGCCCGGACTGGGAAAGCCGGTATTACTCCTTCAACGCCGGTTGGGCTGCAGGCGAGGAGATGGCCTCGATGCGCAACGGGTCAGGAGACGAGTACTCCATCGTGTTCTCGGCGGCGGGGGTCTATGTCCGCGGCTTCAGCCACGAAGCGCCGATGAGCCCATATGGCAACGACGGCGAGCCTTGGCCGGGAGTGATCGACGATGTCCCTGAGGCCTTTCGGTCCTTCGTGGAGGAGCCGGCGTTCACCGACGAGGACGGCGTGCCCGTCGCAACAGCCTGCTTGTGGCGGGGGAAGACCGACGATCAGTGGCGCCACGGGACGATCGACTTTCCCGAGGGCTGTGCCGATCCTGATGGGACGACCGGACTGTTCAGCCTCCTGATCGACTGTTCTCCGGAAGCGTTCCAGCGCTTCGCCGAGGACTACTACGAGGTCCCCGTAGACCTGACAGCAGTGAGCAATGTGTATGCCCTGCGACCGCTGGACCAGGAACTCGTATCGTCGCTGAACGCAGAGATCACCTTGGTGGACCTGGCCCGGGACATCTCCGAAATCGGCTATCCGCGGTAGGACCGAGAATCGGTTTGACTGCTGCACGTCTCGGTGAGATCGCCTGTTCAACTGTCATCGGCCTGTCGGGGAGCCCAGTCGGAGCTGGTCGTCGTCGAGGAAGTAGTCGCTGGGCTGGGCCATGCTCACTGGCTCTGCAGGCGGGCGATGTCGCTCTGCCACTGCGCAATGTGCTTCAGCAGTTCGCCGCGGTCGTGCGCCGGGACCCGCCGGGCGGCCGCGCGCACCGCAAGAGCCTGGCTGCGCCACTGCTGTGACTGCTCTCCCTCTGATGCGGCCTGCGCACGGGCCATGAGCAGGCCGATGAGCCGGGAGGCTGTTTCCGCGAAGATGTCGTACACCGTTGCGGTCGGCACGTTTTCGAAGGCCTCTGGGCGGTAGCCGCCTTGTGCGGGGCGCGTCGCGTCAAGGCCGGCCCTTACCTCGCGAGCCAGCGCGGCGTAACGGGCGCGCGCCTCGGCGATCTGCTGATGGTCGGTCGAGCGCAACGCTTCACGTTCGCGAGCGAGGCGCTGCTGCGCGGCCAGAGCGGCGTCGATCGCCTCGCGATTGGGCTGAGCCTTGGCCTCTTCGGCGACGATCACCGCGGTGTACGTGCCGACCAGCCCGTTCACCGCTTCGATCGCGGCTTCGTACGCAGCAGTCTCCTCGTTCGACCAACCGTGCGTTCCCAACTCGTGGGTGATGGAAATTCCGTTACCGGGCGTGGGCATGTGGCTCCTTCTTGTAGGTATTCATCATCTGTTAGACGCACTGCGATCAGGGGCAGTTCGCACTGGACCACTTCAACGGACGAGCGGCCACGGGGGTGGTCATCAGCAGGGGTGGACGGGCGGCGGGGATCGATGTTGCGGACCTCGCGGACACCGTTTGGTCAGTCTGGCCAGATAAACCGCAGCTCCAACCTGTCCTCTGCGGGGGACAGGTCGGAGCCCGCAATGTCTTGCCACTGCACCGTTGTAGCCGATGCTGCGGCTGATCTTGTCGCACGCCGATTGTCAGAGGCTGCTGGCAATATCGCCGCTGTGAACGTCACCCGTACCACTCCACCACGGCCGTTCGACGTGGCCGCGGCCTTCCCTCAGCTGGCCCCGCTGGCCCGCACGACGACCCGGCTGCATCCCCGCCCCGGCTCTCCGTCCCCATACGACAGTTCGGTCGGCGGGCCGCTGCTGTGGCCCTCCAGTCAGCCGTGGCTGTACTGCGACAAGTGGCACGAGGGTCCAGTTTCCCCCCTTCTGCCAGTGGCCCAGCTGTACGCGCGCGACGTGCCCCTGCTGCGGCCGCCCGGACGGACCGATCTGCTCCAGGTCCTGTGGTGTCCCTCAGAGCACCCGCCGGAGCACAAGCCTACGACCGAGCTGTTCTGGCGAACCGCCGCCGACGTCACCCACGTCCTCGCCTCGCCGCCCAAGCCGACCGAGGCGCAGTACGGCTACACGCCGGAGCCGTGCGTGCTCGCACCGGAGCAAGTCACCGAGTACCCCAACTTTCTGGAGTTGGGCGAGGGGTTGCAGCAGCAGCTGAGCGACTGGAGCCTGTGGCAGGCGGCCGGAGTCGAGATAGACGATCGCTATGAGGCCGCTCCGCAAGAGTTCTACATGAACGAGCTGTCCGAGGCCCCCGGCTGGAAGGTCGGTGGATGGGCACCTTGGGGCCTCACCGATCCCATCTCCCGGTTCTGCATAAACTGCGGCGCCGCGATGAACCCGCTGCTGACCATCGCATCGGACGAATGCCGCGACTACAGAAGAAGCTGGGGCCCGAACGAGGACCAGCACATTGCCGAGTTCGACGCCGACAACGTGTCGAACCCGCCGGGGATCCAGGTCTCCGGCGGGAACCACCTGCAGCTCTACATCTGCTCGACGTGCTACACGCATACCGACCTGATCCAATAAGCCAGTGTCGGCAGCCCCCTCAACCAATGCGGCGGAGCCGACCTGCCGTTGCAGAACGGGAACGGAAGCGGAGGAGGGTTGACCGGGGCCTCCGGCATTCTCGGCAGAGCAGCGGTCTGGGCTCGGGGGCTGGGGGAATTCCGGCGCTCTGATGCCAATCTCGAATAGAGGTATGGCACAGCTCCTGAGGTCATCGACTCATGCTCGGCCCGGACTGGGTCGGCGTCGGGACGGTGTACGACGTGTGGTCGTACTGCGGGCGCCTGCTGCTGTTGCCCGCGCTCGATCGCGGCGTGGTCCACCAGGCCGTACAGGTCCTGGACCAGATCCGCGTCGTACGAAACGCTGCCGTCCACCCCAAGCCGGGGCCGGAACTCGACGCTGCCCACCATGCACTGGGGCTGAGCTTTTCCGTCCGTGACTTCCCCGCGGCGTGGGACAGCGTGCGCGCGCATGCCGAGCGGGCCTTGAACAACCTGTAGGGAGCCATTCAGTCCGCCAGGCCCTGACCGCGGCCGTCACAGTCGATGCGAACGGCCGGTGCTCGTCTGCAGCCCGGCCACAGCAACTCGATCAGTAAAGGGCTGGCAAAGCATTCGGGTGCCGTGTCTGATCGGGCCGCCGATTCTTACTTGTTCCGGGTGAAGGGCTTCTTCCCACCATCCTGGAGGAACCGTGCACCACATCGCCCCGGCCCGGCCGACGTCGGTCCGGCCGACATGAATCTGCCGGACCTGCCGGTCGTCGAGCTCCTCGGCCAGCTCCAGTCCGTCCTGCGCGCCGCCACGCCATACTTCGTTGCCCTCGGCGTTGTCGGGGCGGCGGTCTGGGTGTGGTGGACGATCCGTCGCGCGGCGCTCGTCCGGGAGGCTCTTGCCGATCGGGTCCAGGTCGAGGCGATCCCGACCTCCACCTTCGACCCCCGTGATGGGGAAGTCGGCCGGTGGGCCCACCAGCTCGGGCGCGTGCACTATGCCGCCGACGGTGTCCCGGCCCGCGGATCCGCGGTGCGCCTGAAGTACACCGCCGTGGATGGCAAGATGCGCTGCTACCTCGAAGGACCGGCCGCCGCAGCCGCGATCCTGAACATGCCCGGATTCGCAGAAGTCGAGATCCGCACCCAGCACGGCCAAGCCGACATCCGGCCCGTCCACTTCAATGGCCCGGGAGGAACGCCGTGACCGCCGGCATCTCCCTCGCCAAGCCGGCGCAGGCACCCCCCTTCCGGGCGGGCGCGCGCCGCTACGTCCAGCGCGCCGAACTCGCCCTGGGCCTGCCCGACCACAAGGCCCTCGCCTCTCTCGGCCTGAGCCCCGACCCGCTCCAGCAGCTGGCCGCGGCCATGGCCTCCGTGCGCACCGAGGACGGGGAGAAGGCCGAGGTGGTCTTCGACCTGGTCCCGGTCTCCGAGCAGCGTCTGGCCCGCCGCAGGCGCCGCCTGATGGCACGGGCCGCCCGCCGGGGCCCGTCCGCGTACGGCGAGCGTCTGACCGGCGGCCTCGGTGGAGGAGGCTTCTGGGGCTCGATGACTTCCGCCTGGTCCGGTGGCGCCGGCGCTTCCACCCGCTCCGAGCGGGTCCCGCGTCAGACCGACCTGCGCGACGGTGTCGGCAAGCTCGAACCCGCCGCAGGTGCGGTGTTCGCCGTGCAGATCCTGTTGCGTACCGAGGCCGCTCACCCGCAGCTGGCACTGGCGCGGATGCACCAGTTGATCGCCGCGCTGTCGATGACCTCGGGGGAGAACTACCTCAAGGCCCACCGGCCCCGACGGTGGGCGATTGGCCGGTTCGAGCGCCGGTTCGCGAGCGGGGAGTTCGCGCCGCGTCGCCGGCAGTGGCTGACGGTGCCGGAGCTGGCCGGCTGGCTGAAGCCGCCGACGGTGAAGTGCACCGCCTCCAGCGTGGTCAGGACCGGCGGCCTGGTCCCGCCGGCCCCGGCCGACCTCCCCGTCTACACCGGGCAGCACGACCTGGTCCCGCTCGGCGCCGTGGTCTACCCGGACGGCCGCGAACGGATCGCCGCCGCCCGGGTCGAGGACCTCCTCTTCGGCCTCCAGCTCGGCAAGGCCGGCCACGGCAAAACCGAGGAAGCCCTCGTGCAGTGCATCGCGATGGCGCACTCCGGCTACGGCACGTGGTTCCTCGACCCACACGGCGAGGGCTGGATGAGGGCGAAGCCGTATCTAGCGCACCCGGAAATCATGGACCGGCTCTGGGAAATCAACTTGGCCAAGGCCGACCCGGACCAGCCCGTCGTCTCGTGGAACCCTCTGTCGATGGAGGGCCGCAACCTCTCCGACGTCCAGGACATCGTCCGCTCCGTCACCGAGGGCATCGCCGCCGCGCAGGACTGGGGCGACAACGCACCCCGCGCCCGGACCATCCTGGCCCGCGCGTCCCAAGCCCTGGCCCTGCTCAACCTCCAAGCCGTCCAGGTCAACAGGCCGGAGGCGCAGTGCACGCTCTTCCAGCTGCGCACCTGGCTCACCGACGAGGACTGGCGCGAGCAACTCCTACCCAAACTCCCGGCCCGTGTCCGCGCGTACTGGGAGACGACCTTCCCCAAGCTCGGCCCGGACGCGGTGCCGACCGTCACCTACGCCATCGACCGCCTCGACACCAGCCAAAGCCTTCAGGGCTTCTTCGGCAGCCCGCGCTCCGCGTACGACGTCCGGCACGCCATGGACACCGGCAAGATCGTCTTCGTCTGCCCGTCCGGCAGCGAGAGCGACGCCCTCGTCAGCTGCCTGCTCATCCACGACCTGCACCGAGCTGGCCTCTCCCGACAGGACACCCCGCGCGAGCAGCGCAGCACCTTCTGGGCCTGGGGCGATGAGCTCACCGCGCTCGACAGCAGCAGTAAGGGCTTCCTCGCCGCCATCGCCGAGCAGCTGCGGAAGTACGAGGTGCGCTTCATCGGCATGACGCAGATGGCACTGCGTCTTTCCGCCATCACCCGCCAGGCCCTGCTACAGAACCAGAGCTGGTTGAGCACCTGCGCCGCGGACTACGACGAGGCCGCGTTCGTCGCGAAGCGCTGGAACGGGCACGTCAGTGCGGAGACGATCACCGAACTCCCGAAGTACCACTACGTGATGTCCGTGAACCTACACGGCGCCCGGACCACGCCTTTCCGGGTTCGCGGCCTGCCCGTCGACGAGATCTTCGCGCACTACGACAACCCGGCCGGCGTCCCCGTCCTCGACCAGGCGATCGACAGCAACCTCAACCGCCGCCCGCTCGGCGACATCCTCGCCGACCTGGAGGAGCTCGACGCCGTCGTCCTCACCCACCACACCGGCCGACGCCTCGGCGGCCCCAGCTCCGGCGACCCCACCAGTGTCACCGACTAGAACGGAAATACTCATGCCCTACCCGCAGTCCACCCCCACCGGGCTTGGCCAGGTCGCCCAGCAGGCTGCTCAGGTCCTCTACGCACACCGCCTGGTCTCCACCCGCCAACTCCACCGGCTCGTCACCCCGCATCACACCCGCACCGAGTACCTGCGCCGCCAACTCCACACCCTCCGCGAAGCCGGCTTCGCCGAGGCTGTAGGCCGGCGCAGCACCGGCCAGACCGAACTCCTGTGGTGGCTCACCGAGAAGGGAGCCCAAGCCGTCGAAGCCGTCGGCCTGCTCCAGCCCCGCGCCTACCGGATGAGCCCCGAGGCAGCACTGGGCCCCCTCCAGGAGCACACCCTTGCCGTCGTCGAGACCGGAGCCGCCTTCGTAGAACACGCGCGCCGCCTCGGCCACGAATGCGGTCCCCTGGACTGGTCACCCGAGGTCGCCCACTACTACCGCGACGACTCCCGGCCGGGAGAGGAGCTCTGCCTCATCCCCGACGCCGTCCTCAGCTACGTCCACACCGCTGGCAAACAGCGCACCCTGCTCACGTTCTTCGTCGAGATCGACCGCACCCAGATGACGATCGCCCGCCTCGCCCAGAAACTGCACGCGTACGCCGCCTACCACGAGTACGCGCCCCAGCCTCAGACGGGCAAGAGCAACCGCGGGCCCCGGCGCCAGGCCGGGATGCCGGCCTGGCGCTACCGATACCCGGCGTTCCCTCGGCTCTTGCTCGTACTGACCGGTGCCTCCGAAGAGCGTCTTGCCCGCCGCATCGCTGATCTGCGGAGCCTCGCTGCCAGCGATCCCGCACTCTCGTCCACCCCGCTCCGGGCCGGTGTGACCACCCTTGAGCAACTGCGGACCCACGGTCCGTTCGAGAAAGTCTTCACCCCGGTACTGGGAGGGGTTACTGAACCTGTTGACGCATGGATCTCAGGTCCTCTTGCACGCGCTGCCTAGTCCTGCGGGTACAGAAACGAGGGATCGGGGTCGCAGCCGTGTCACAAGTGCGGACCAGGGTGCGAGCGCCCCGTGGCTTAAGCATCAACTTGTCCACTGGAAGTTCGCTGGCTGGTGTCTTCGGGGGCAGCCCCCGAACCCCCGGCTCGGCATGTTCCCGCCCCGCCCTAGGGGGCGTGTCGGGCCCACGCGGAGCTGTGGACCTGCGGGACGGTGAGAACGAGAGCGAACCATGTGGCTGATGAGCGTGTCGTTCCTTTGGTGGCGTGGCTGGGGTCCGAGGTGGTGCAGGTGGCCCCTGATCGTAGTCGTTCAAGGAACTCGCCACAGGGGCGCGCATTCGGTGGTGCAGGCTCGAACCGGGCTGAGGGGGTAGCAATGTCGTGGTCAGTCATACGGCCCGGAGGACCTGGTGGGGGAGCGGACGCCTGGAGCACCGTCACCAGGGCTGTCACCGGGAGCTGTGAAGTGACGACTGGCCTGCTGGTTGCTGTCTCTAAATAAAGAGAGCGCCGAATCTGCACCTCGCTGACCTGCAGCTTCTCCTCATCTGGCGTGTCTGGCCGACACACTTGGGGGTCGAATCTGTTAACCCAGCGATGACACTTGCCTTCGAAACTTAACCTGAGGGAAAGCAGCAAGCCCAGCTGTGGCCCGTGTGGAACGCCCAGGTCAGAGCGGTGCACGCGCCCTCGAAACCGCCTGGTGATAGTTGCGGAGAGACCACTCGGATCGAGCATGTGTGTCGCGGCAACTCACGAAACTTAACTTGACAGCAAGTTTCGGGTCCGAACCACGCCGAAACTTTCACTGAAGGAAAGTTTCGGTGCGGATCGTTGGCTCCTCGCGTAAACGCCGTCAAGGAAGGCCCGCAAGACTTAACCTGCCGGAAAGTTCTGGCTTCGGAGAGGCGCCGAAACTTTCCCTGCTGGAAAGTCTCGGCACCACTCCACAGACGCGGCCCGCAACTTGCGCAGGCGACGCGCCGTCAAAACTTAAGCTGACGGAAACTTTTGGGATAGGCTCCCCTCTGCCTGAACAGCAGAGGAGGGCTCAGTGACGCCTGAACCGCCGGCGCGAGCACAGCGCCGGCCCAACCACACCCCACCCGCCGAGGGGCCCAAGAACGGCGACGGCGTCCTTGACGACATCGTCAGCCTGCTGGCCGGCCACATCGGGCACACACAGAACGTCGCCCCCGCACCCACCGGGCGCAGGGCGACCCGTGGAGGACCCAAGGTCCAGATCCACATCGACTACAGCGACACCGACCCTCGCAGCATCCACACCATGGCCGGCGAGATCGGCTACAGCATCACCTCCAATTGGTTCGCCCAGTGGATGGCCAAGCTGCTTGTGGCCGGAGTCCTCTCTCGATCCCGAGCCGCGGTCTTCCTGTTCGTCGCCGGCGGACAGAAGAAGGGCACCGGCATCGCCTCGTACACGCAGCAACAGATCACCGATGGCCTCAATGAGTTGCTGACCGACATGCCCGGCGCGAAGAGGATCACGCGTCCGACCGTCAACAAGGCCGTCAAGACGCTCATCGAGTGGGGCTGGTTGGAGAGTGCCGGCTACGGTCGCATCCGACTGAACGTGACGCTCTGGTTCTCCGGCAACAGCGGCGAGCAGAAGACCGTTCTGGAGGAGATCGCCTCCGACCACGGGGATGAGACCACAGACTTCCCCCACAAGGTCGGCCCGAAGAACCTGCCGGGCCAGCAGATGCTTGACTTCGAGGAATCGCCCGCCAGAGGAGCGACAGGGTGACGGGCGCCTGTATACCGCGACGACACGACCAAGGAGATCCCACCTGATGCCCAAGCCTGTGATGTCCCCACTCGTGACTGAACGCATCTGGGCGCTTCCGATCGGGGCGGCCGCGGTGAAGTTCCTGTCCTACCTCGTCTTCCGCAGTGAGATGGGCACGGGCAACTTGCCCTCGCAGCAGGCGATGTCGGCCGAGTACAAAGTCAGCCCGGCTGCCGTGAGCAAGCTTCTTGATCCGCTGTTCGAGCTGAACGTGGTGCTGCGTACACCCAGTGAGCGCAGCCGACGCGCCAACAGCTACAGCCTGCACCCGCTCGCCGGGCGATACGAGAGCGCAGAAGCCATGGACGAGGCTTTTGCGCAAGCCCTGGAGGACATGCGCGCGGGCAGGCTCTTGCCCCTCAAGCTGCCTGAGTATCAGACGGTGCCCCCCTCGCAGGGGACCCCCAAGCTCCGCAGCGTTGCCTAGCCAGCGCCAATGGAAGAAGGCCCTCACCTTGTGGTGAGGGCCTTCTTCTGCCTGAACTGCAGATTGGTACCAGCATACGTCGATGCTGCGATCCCGTACAGCACGACCCAGGACCCGACCGCGCCTGGAGCTGAGGAACAGCCCGACCACGCATTCGTCTGTCGCCGGGTCGGCTGCTGCGCTCCAACGACCAACCTGGCTGAGACCGAAGTCCGGCGGAGGTGCCCCTCACCCGTACGCCGGGGTGTGGTCCCGGACTCGGGTTGGCGCCAGGGCCTGGGAGGGACCTCAATGATCGATTGCTTCGGCAGCGGCCCCATCGTGCCGCATTGGCCGGCGCGCGATAGCGGCATCAATGAATGACGTGGTGCGTACTCCTGTCCTTCTAGGAATGGCCCGTACCAATGCGGAGGCAGGGCGCTGACAACCAGAGGAACCTCGGTAGGTTGCGTAGAGTTTCAGTCATTCTGATTGCAGTTCGAGCCAATCCTTTGGCGTAAATCGTAAGGGCAGATCAATACATGCCCGGGGTCATCAGCGGCGTCAGACAGACGCTGCTCGGCTTGGATCGGCGGCACCCATCGGACTCAGGTCCGAGGTAGTCACGCCAAGGTGCGAGAACGTGGTGGTTTGTCCTCGCGCACGGCCCTGAACTGCACTATCGGCTTTCGATGTTGGCCATCTCTGCGTAACGTATGGGAACAGTCCGGTCGATCGTGACGGTTGAGGTTTTTGCGCCGTCGGCGGCAGCGCCAATGCGCCTGCGACAGTCGACCGCTTTCTGTACTACGGGGAGGCAGCGATACCCATGGCACGATCTGATCTGAGTCGACAGTCCGGACGGGCCTCCAGCCTGAGCATCCCCCTGCTTCTCGCTGCCTGCACGGTGCTGACCTCGGCATGTACCTCATCTGCCGGGACCGATGACAAGAAGACTGAGGCAGCACCTACCCCAACGGTTTCAAGCAGCACGCAGGATCCGACGGAGAAGGCTAAAGCCGACGCGACCAAGACCTACGCGATGTACTGGGGCGAGCTGGAGAAGCTCTACGCGGACCCTTCAGGCAAGAGCGCGAATGTGGCTCAATACGCGGCATCCACAGCTTTGGACAGCTCGCAGGCCGATGCAAAGAACACCCACGCTAAGGGCCTCGTGCACACAGGAAGCGTCACAGTCGCCGGTACAACAGTCACCGCCATCGACCTGGATCGCCAGGTTCCCAGCGCGACGCTTTCCAGCTGCCTGGACATCTCGAAGTGGCAGGTCGTGGACGCCACCACCAAGAAGCCAGCGGTATTTCCGTCAACCCGCCTCACCAAGTACGTCATCGTCACCACTGTCGAGCGCTGGCCGGAAGGTTGGCGCGTGGTCAGAGACGAGCCCAAGGGGCAGCCATGCTGACGACGCGCCGAGTGCTTTCCTGCGCCGCTTTGACCCTCCTCGCATTCCCCTCACCTGCCTACGCGAGCCCGCCGCCCCCCACGACGGGAACCGGCCCCTGCGGCATGTTCACCTGTGTCGAAGTCGACGTTCCGGGTGAACGACCCGCCCCGAAGCCTGGTGGCAGCGGCGGAGGTGGTGGGGGCGGCCAAGGCGGAGGCCAGGGCGAAACCGCAGCACACTGGGACTGCACCTACGAACTCACTGACCCCCAGCCCCCGGCCGGCAGTTTGGACTGGGAGGGGCACCAGCCCGGTGATGGCGGCGTATACACGGAATCCTGCACCTGGACTCCCTCAGAGAACCCCCTGACCAACGTCCGGAGAGTCTGGGCGGCGACACCACCCGTCGCCGCAACCGTGGACCCCGCGGTTCTGGCCCAGCAGGCTGTCGACAAGATGCTCCTCCGAGCCCCTGAGATCGGCATCACTCCGAAACCCGGTGGCACGGGCGTCGTTGGCATGCCCGTCTACATGTGGACCGCCACCGGCCCCGAAACGTACGGACCCAACGTGGCGTCGGCATCCGCAGGCGGTGTCACGGTGACCGCGACAGCAAAAGTCAGCAAGATCGTATGGAGTATGGGCGACGGGAAGTCAGTCATCTGTACCTCTGCCGGCACCCCCTACAAAGCGGAGTACGGCAAGACGCCGTCTCCGGACTGCGGGCACCGGTACGCCAAGCCGTCGTCCACCACCGGTTCCGGGAAGTACCACGTCACCGCGACATCCACCTGGTCGATCGACTGGCAGGTCAATGGCGGCGCCCAGGCCGGCCAGCTGACCGAGGTCCGTACCAGCGACGTGGACATCATCGTCGCCGAGGTCCAGGTCCTCAACTAGCATCGCGCGCTTGCACATCCCCGAGAGGCAGTACCCGAATGGAATCCCCCGCCGCCCCGCCGCTGCCGCGTCCAGCCGGCCCGCGCACCGATCTCCCCATCACCACCGCGGCCCCCGTACGGAAGCAGCGCCGCTATGCCGCAGCCGCACTCAGCACCGTGCTTGCCGTAGCGGCCGCCCTCGGCGCGGCCGCCGCCGTGTCCGCGGTCGGCGACCGTACGAAAGTCCTGGCCATCGCCAACGACGTCCCGGCCGGCCAGCCGCTGACCGACGCGGACATCATCGTCGCGGAGGTATCGGCCGACGCGGCCCTGACCCCGATGCCCGCCACCGACCGCTCCATCGTCGTCGGCAAGCGCCCCGCCGTCGACCTGCGCAAGGGCAGCCTCCTCGTCGCCGCCCAACTCCAGCCCGGCACCGGCCTCGGCGACGACAGGCAACAGGTCGGTGTCCAGGTCAAGCGCGGCCAGGCCCCCGCCGGCGCCCTCGTCCCCGGCGACAAGGTCCTCGCCGTCACCGTCCCCGCCCAAGGCGAGCAGCCCAGCGGCAAGGACAGCGCAGAGGCCCCGCCGACGTCGGTCAAGGCGGTCGTCGTCTCCGTCAGCCGGCCCGACGCCTCCGGCGCCGTCGTCGTCAATCTCGCAGTCGCACCGTCGGACGGCCCGCTCCTGGCCACCCGCGCCTCAGCCGGCCGGGTCGCCCTGGTCCGCGATGTCCGGAGCGGATCGTGACCGTCACCGCGCTGGTGAGCGCGAAGTCGTGCGGCGTCACCACCACCGCCCTCGCGATGGCGCTGTCCTCGACGCGGCCCTCGCTGCTCGCCGAATGCGACCCGGCCGGCGGCACCATAAGGGCAGGCCTGTTCCAGGCCCAGATCACCGCCGGGACCGGCCTTTACCACCTCGCCATCGCCGAACGCGCCGGTGAAGACGCGCTCGCCCAGGCCTTCGCGAGCCACCTCGTCAGTCTCGACGCCTCCGGCCACCGCCAGGTTCTGCCCGGCCTGACCGACCCCGCCCAGGCCCCTGCTCTGGCACGCACTTGGCCTGCCCTGGCCCAGGTGATGCGGGTGCTGTCGGACGAAGGCGGCTACGACGTCGTCATCGACGCCGGCCGCCTGGCCCTGGAGTCCGGCCACCTCCACCCCACCCTCACCCCCGCACCGCTCCTCCACGGAGCCGACCTGGTCCTGCTCGTCGTACGCGCCACCGATCAGTCCCTCACCCTGGCCCGGCACATGGCCGAACCACTGCGCAACGAGCTCACCGACCGCGGCACGGGAGCCGACGCCCTGGGTGTCCTCCTCATCGAGGACGGCCCTCGCCGCGCCCACGAGGCCTCCGAAGCGGTCGGCCTGCCAGTCATGGCCGCTTTGCCCTGGGAGCCGGACACCGCCGCCTACCTCGCCGGCACCGCCCCCGCCCCGCGGAAGCTGAAGAAGTCGCCGCTCTTGAGCTCCGCCCGCACGGCGCTTGGCCACCTGCAGGCGGCCGCCTCTCGACGCGCGCTGCACCAGAAGTACCCGCCCGCTCTCCCGGCCCCGGCCGCCCCGCAGCTCGCCGGGGTACTCCAGCGCCTGAACCAGGGACGGGTGGACCCCCGTGTCTGATACACAGCAGCGCCCCGAAGGCCCGACCGGGCACGGCCCCGCCGACATCGCGGGCCTGCTCACCGGCCGCATCAGCACGGCCCGGATCCCCCAGCCCGCAGCACCGCCCGCACCGGCGCCCGCTCTGCCCGCACCCACCCGACCAGCGACAGCCGCCGGCCCGGGCGTTGTACCGAAGTTGGCCGGGCTGCCCGGGCAGCTGCCGGTGGGCTGGGAAGTCATCGAGGCACTCCAGGCCGAGGTGTCCGCCGAGCTGTCCGCGCACGACCCCAGCCGCCTGCTCGAAGAAAACGACCGCCGGGCCCAGGCCCGCTCCATGGTCACGAAGGCCGTCGCGCGGTGGGCCTCGAAGTACGCCCACGGCAATACCGCCCTGACAGCAGCCGAAGAACACGCCGTCGGAGCGGCCGTGTTCGACGCGATGTTCCGTGGCGGCCGCCTCCAGGGCCTGCTCGACGAAGACGGCGTCGAGGACGTCATGGTCGACGGGCTCCGCGCGCACATCGAGTACTACGACCGACCCCGCCGCACCATCGAGCGGGTCGCCGACTCGCACGAGGAGCTGATCACCTGGGTCAACCGCATGGCCGGCCTGTCCGGACACGGCGAGCGCGCCCTGACCCAGGCCACCCCAAACGTCGGCTTCCGCATGCCCGAGGGATCCCGCGTCACCGCGAGCCTGCTCACCACCCGCCCGTCGGTCGTCATCCGAAAACACCGAATCCGCCAGCACGGCATCGACGAACTCATCCGCTGGGGCTCGCTCAACCCGCTCCTGAGAGTCTTCCTCCTGGCCTGTGTCCAGGCGAAACTCAACATCCTGGTCGTCGGCGACATGGGAGCCGGCAAGACCTCCCTGCTGCGCGCCCTGGGACGGGAGATCCCGCCGGGGGAGCGCATCGCCACCCTGGAGTCCGACCGCGAGCTCTACCTCGACGAGCCCGGCCCGGAAGGCAAGCCGGGCCCGCTCTGCTTCGCATTCGAGGCCCGCCAGTCCAACGGCGAGGTCCGCGGCGGCAACGCGTCGGGCGAGGTCACCATCGGCGACATCTTCCCCACCGCCCTGCGCTACAACGTGCACAGGGTGATCGTCGGTGAGGTCCGCTCCACCGAGGTCCTGCCCATGCTCCAGGCGATGTCCGCAGGCGGCTCCGGCTCGATGTGCACCCTGCACGTGCGCCGGCCGCACGCGATCATCTCCCGCCTCGTGCAGCTGTGCACGGAGGCCGGCATGCAGACCGAGGCCGCCAACCACTTGATCGCGAGTGCGATCGACGTGGTCGTCTACCTCACCTACCTCGACGAGACCGCGATCGGCGGACGCAAGCACCGCTTCGTCTCCCACATCTACGAGGTCCACGACGTCGTCGGCGAAGGGGGCCGCCCCACCACCAGCGAACTCTTCGCCCCGCACGGCGAGGAACCGCGCGCCGTATACCGCAACATGCCGTCGTTCATCGACGTCCTGGAGCGCACCGGCACGTTCGACCGCCGGTGGCTGACCCAGAACCCCGAGGGTGCCTGGGGCCCAGCCCTGCAGATGGTGAAAAACCGATGAACGACCTGATGAACGGGAGGCTCCTTGACCCGCGAAATGGCGCACATCGCCGCCACCATCGTGGGACTGGCCGTGAGCCTCAACGGCCTGCTCCTCTGGTGGGTTCACAGCCGATGACCGAACCTACCCAGGAGACCCGGTGAACTCCTCGCAGCTCGCCCTGGTAGCCGCGCTGTGCGCCCTCGCCATGGTCCTCGCCGGTCTCGTCGCCGCACGCGAGTGGCGCGGCCGCGTCGTGGACCTCGCGAAGCCCGCCTCCCGGCGAACCAGCCGGATCCGCGCGGCGAAGGCCGGCCTGCCCGAAGCCTGGCAACGCCGCTGGCGCGCCCTGGTGACCACCGCAGGGATCACCGTCCTCGCGGTGTGGGCATGGACCGGGTGGCCCGTCCACGGCATCCTTGCAGGCGCCGCTGTCCTCGGCTTCCCCTTCCTCCTCAACCCGGGAGTCGCAGCCGAGCAGCGCATCGAGCGCCTGGAGGCGATCGGGCAGTGGCTCAACGGATTGGCCGGCATCCACACCGCGGGCATCAGCCTCGTGCAGACCATCCGCGCCAGCGCCCGCAACGCCCCCGCACCCATCGCCGCCAACGTCCGGGCGCTGGATGAGCGGCTGCGCTCCGGCATGGACGCCAAGCAGGCCTTCGCCCTGTTCGCCGACGAGCTCGGCGACGGAGTCGTGGACCACGTCGCGCTGCTGTTCCAGTCGCACGCGGCGAACATGGGGCCCGGCCTGGCTACCGCTCTGGAGGCGCTCGCGGTGACGATCCACCAGCAAGCCGCCGACGCCCGCGACATCGAGTCCGACCGCGCCAAGATCCGCAAATCCAGCAGGATCGTCTCGATCGTGATCTGCATCGTCTTCGTCGGCTGCATGCTCAACGAGGCCTGGTCCGCCTGGTACCAGAGCGGTATGGGACAGATCGCCCTCGCCATCCTCGGCGCGCTCTTCGCCTGGACGCTCTCCTGGCTGCGCCGGGCCGCCGCCTCCAAACCGGACCCCCGCCTCCTCAACCCCCTGCCCCAGGCCGAGCCGGCCGCCGCGACGGGAGCCGCTCGATGATCCCCATGGAAGCGGTCCTTCCCGCCGCGGCCGCCGGAGCTTTCACCGGCCTCGCGATCCGCGCACTGTGGCCGACCCGGCCCGATGTCGCCTCCGTCATGGACCGCCTCGACGCCGACCACATCGCCCGCCAGCCCAGGATCACAGCCACCAGCACCGGGTCCCTGACCGAGAAGGTCGGCACCCGCCTCCTTTCCGCGCTCGGCGAGCGGATCACCTTGCCCGTCCGGGACCTCAACCTCCTGCGCATCAGCCCCGCCGAGCACCTCGGCAAGCGCGCCCTGTTCGCGCTGTACGGGCTGGTCCTGCCACAGCTGGCCGGCGCGCTCCTGTCGATGCTCGGGGTGAGCCTTCCGTTCGTCATGCCCGCCGCCGCAGGCCTCGGCCTCGGCGCCCTGTTCTGGCTGTGGCCAGGTCAGGAAGTCAGGAAGGATGCCGCGGCCGCCCGGCTCGTCGTCCGGCACGCCGCCGCCTCCTACCTCGACCGCGTCGCCCTGGCCCGCATCGCCAACTCCGGCGCCGCCCAAGCCCTGACCGACACCGCCGGCGTCGGCGACGGCTGGATCTTCGAGCGAATGCGGCAGGCGTTCTACGAGGCCGACCTCGCCGGCGTCACGGTCTGGGACGCCCTCAAGCAGCTCGGCGAGGAACTCGACATCCCCGAACTGACCCGCCCGGCCGACACCCTCGCCCTCGCAGGCGACGGCGCCGCCGTCTACACCACCCTCCAGGCCCAAGCCCGCCAGCTGCGCGTCGCGATCCTCTCCGACGCCAAGGCCCAGGCCAACGAAGCGTCGACCTCCATGGTGCTGCCGGTGACCTTCGCCGTGCTGCTCATGCTCGTCTTCGTGATCCTTCCGCCCATCGTCAGCATGTTCAACGGCTGATCCCACACACAAGGAGACCCTCATGCACATCCGCGCCCTGACCACCGTGCTCGCCGCTCGCTGGGAGCGCCTGAAGAACGCCGACGACGCCGGACAGACCTCGGCTGAGCTCGCCGTCATCGCTGGCGTCGTGATCGCCATCGCCATCGCGGTCGTCGCCGCGATCAAGACGTTCACCGACGCCAAGATCCCGCTCATCAGCGGCAAGTAGCTCACCATCAAGCGGAAGGAAGCGGCGTGAAAGACCAGGCCGGCATCCGGTGGCGGCGCCTACGGGCACGCCTGCGGGACGAGGGCGACCGTGGCTCGGGCAGCGTCGAGCTGGCCGTTCTCGCCGTCGTCGTGCTGTTCCTGGTCTTCGCCGCGCTCCAGACCGGCATGTACTTCCATGCCCGCTCCGTCGCCCGCTCCGCAGCCACTCAGGGAGTCGAGGCCGGACGCCAGCTCGGCGCCGGCCCCGGCGACGGCGTCGCCCAGGCCCAGGACCTCCTCGCGAAGTACGGCACCGTCCGAGGCGCGACCGTCTCCGCCGAGGGGAGTGGCCCGGAACAGATCCGCATCACCGTCCGCGGCACCGTGGCAACTCTGGTCCCCGGATTCGAGTTGGACGTCGTCCAAAGCGCTGAGGCTCCCGTCGAGCGTTGGGTGGCGGCCCAGTGAGGCAGACCAGGCGCATCAACTGGCGCGAGGACCGTGGGAGCTACAGCGTTGAGACCGTCATCCTCGCCCCGGCCATCATTGCCCTCATGCTGCTGATGATCGCGTTCGGCCGGATCACCGACGCCTCCGGGGCCGTGGACGGCGCCGCCCGCGCGGCAGCCCGCGCCGCCTCCCTCGAACGCGAGGCCGGCGCAGCGCAGGCGTCCGGCTCGGCGGCCGCGACCCGCAGCCTCCACGGCGAGGGCATCCACTGTGCCTCCTCCAGCGTCTCGGTCGACACCTCCGGGTACGGCCTGGACATCGGCCAGGAAGCCACCGTCCGCGTCACCGTCGCCTGCACCGCTCCACTCGGCGAGATCGGGCTGCCCGGGCTCCCCGGATCCCGCACGCTCCGGGCATCGTGGACCAGCCCCATCGACTCCTACAGGGGCCGCCAGTGATCACCGCCCTGACCCGCCGCGTCTCCCGCCTGCGGGACCGGATCCGCCATGGCGGGGACCGGGGGTCGCTGTCACCGTTCTACGCGCTGAGCGCCATCGGCATCATCATGATCATGGGACTGCTCGTCGACGGCGGCGGCGCCCTGAATGCCACTAACCGCGCGACCGGGCTCGCGCAGGAGGCCGCTCGCGCGGCCGGGCAGCAGCTCAACGTCCCCGCAGCCGTCCAGGGCACCGAGATCGCGGTGGACCCGGACGCCGCCGTCGCCGCAGCCCAGGACTACCTCGCCGCCCAGAACGTCTCGGGCTCCGTGACCGTCACCGACGGCGGCCAGCGCCTCGAAGTGACCGTCCGCGACACCTACACCACTTTCTTCGCCCAGTTCGTGGGTAGGTCGACGATCAGCGTGTCCGGCACGGCACACGCCCGACTGCACACCCAAGCCGGAGGCTGACCACCCGATGAGCACCCCCGTACGCCTGCTCCGCGCCCTGCTCGGCCTCACGGTCCTGGCCGCCCTCATTGCCGGCATCCCCCTCGTGCTGCTGACCGTCGGCCACCAGCCCACCGAACTCACCGGCGGGTGGGACCTGCTGACCGGGCAGGACGACGGCCGGCTCTTCCTCACGGTCCTCACGACCATCGGCTGGATCGGCTGGGCACTCTTCACCTTCTCCGCCCTCGTCGAGATCATCGCGATGCTCCGCGGCCGCAAAGCCCGACGGATCAAAGGCCTCGGCGGAATGCAGGGCTTCGCCGGCCTCCTGATCGGCGGCCTCGTGCTGCTCGCCCCGACCGCGGCCTCGGCCGCGACCACCGGATCGGCCGTCGCGGCGACCGCCGTCCAGACCGCGGGCACCAGCGGCACGGTGACCGCCCCCGCGGCGGCGGCCGCGGCGCAGCAGGACACCTGGCCCACCCACACGGTCACCGGCGACTCCGAACTCCCGTGGGACCTGGCCGAGCAATACCTCGGCAGCGGCCCGCGATGGAAGGACATTGCCGCCCTCAACCCGAGCGTCCCCCAGCTCGCGGCCGGCGACCAGTTCCTCCCCAGGGGCTCCGTCATCCGTCTCCCCGCCGATGCCAACATCGCCAAGCCGGCCACCCCGACATCGGCACCCACCCACGCCACACCCGACACGGCGCCGCCGACGCAGCAAGCCGAGCAGCCCGCCCCTGCAGCCGCTCAGCCCGCGCCCGCTCAGCCCGCGCCCGCTCCGGCTGAGCACGTCGTACGGCCCGGAGAGAATCTGTGGGGTATCGCGGCCGAGCACGGCGACCCCGACGACTGGCCGAAGATCTTCGAAGCCAACAAGGGCAACCCCCTGCCCGGTGGCGGCACGTTCGACAACCCCGACCTGATCGTGCCCGGCCAGGAACTCACCCTCCCGACGGCCCCCGCCCCGGCGCCGACAGCAGACACCCGCCCCGCCCCGGACACCAAGACACCCCCGAAGCCGGACGCGGCCAAGAACACCCCCACGCCACCAACGCCCGCACCCTCGAAGCCCGCCCCGCCCGCGCCCGCAGCGTCCGCGCCGAGCACCGCGGCCACCACCCCCGCTCCCACGCCCACGAGCGCGCAACCGGGGCAGAATAAGGACACCCCCGCGCAGGATGCCGAGGAAAACCTGGCGCCCGCCGCCGTGTGGATGGGAGCCGGTGCTCTGGCCGCCGCCCTCATCGGCACGCTCGCCACCCGCCGAGTTCTCCAGCAGCGCCGGCGCCGGCCCGGCCGCCGCATCCCCATGCCCACCGGCACCGCCGCCGCCACCGAGCAGGGCCTGCGCTCGGTCCAGCAACCCACCGGCTTCGATCTGCTCGACGCGACCCTGCGCACGCTGGCCCTCAACCTCGCCGCCGCCGACCGCGACTTGCCCGTGATCACCGCCGTCGTCCTCCACGAGCACAAGGTCGAGCTCCACCTCGACCAGGACACCCCGCCGATGAAGCCGTTCTCGGGCACGGCCGGCCGCACCGACCTGTGGACCTGCCCCGCCTCCAGCCCGGACCTCGCCCACCACGATGCGCTCCAGGGCGCCGACGCCCCCTACCCGGCCCTGGTCTCCCTGGGCTGGGACGGTTCCGGCCGCCTGGTCCTCGTCGACCTGGAGCACGTCGGTGTCCTCCACCTGGACGGCGACGCCGACCACGCCCGCCACGTTCTGCAGGCCATCGCCGTCGAGCTCGCCAGCACACCGCTGCCAGGACACTTGGAGATCACCGCGCTGGCCGACACCGCTCCCGGACTCGACGAGGCGGCACCCGAACGCGTCGCCCGTACGGAGACTCTCACCGAAGCCCTCACCGAGCTGACCAGCCACGGCAGCGACCAACGCCGCGCCCTGAGCGCCCTCGGCGCGCCCAGCCTCCGCGCGGCCCGCCTGAACGAGGATGCAGGCGGGTCGTGGACGCCCCACATCCTGCTCGCGACCGACCTGCCAGAGACGACCGAGACCGAGGAGCTGTTCGACCTGATGACGGTCGAACCTCGGGTGGCCGGTGCGGTGGTGACGTCGAGCGGTGGCGCCGCCGTTGCCCCGACCGACGGATGGACTCTCCACTGCGCGGGACCGGACGAAGCCATCGTCCTTCCCGGCTCCGGCTTGCCCGTCAGGCTCCAAGGCCTGTCCGACCACCACTTCGCCGACGCGATCGAGCTGCTCACCCTGTCCTCCAGCACCACCGACGTGCCCGCCCGCGACGAGTGGCTGGACGACGTCCTCGACCTGGGCGAGGAACCCGATGACCAGCAGAAGCCGGGCCAGGGCGATTTCTCGCACGACCTGGAGACGAGCGACGGCGACGGGGAAGAGCCCGAGGACGACGGGGAGGCGCCCGACCCGGATCTGGGGCCGGTATCCGGTGCCGACGAGGACGGCATGCCCGCCGAGTACGCCGACATCGAGCGGGATGAGCTGGAGGCCACGGAGACCGAGAACGCGGCCGCCACCGACGGGACTGGAGAGGCTCCCGTCCCGCCCGTTACCCCGACGGACGAGGAACCCGCAGAACCGGCAGAGGGTGGCACCAGCGGTCCCACCCTGGCAGACATTTTCAACCCCCCGGCCGCACCCCTGCCTGCGAGCACACCACCCGCTTCCGCGCCCGAACCGGCCGCAGACGCTCCTGTCCTGACGAAGCAGCCGGCCCCCACGTCGGCTATCAGTGTGACCGACAGTCCGCTTCCGGTCGCGGTTCCTGGCCCGACTCCCGCTGCCGACGACGTCGAGGCAGCACACGACACCCCGCCGGCTGTGCTGCTGCTCGGGCGCGTGGTCATCGAAGGCGCCGCGGGCCGCATCGATTCCAACCGCCAGAGCGCCGCCGTCGAGCTCGTTTCCTACCTCGCGCTCAACCCAGGCGCCGACCACCACGCCGTCGACGACGCTCTCTGGCCCGGCCGCCTCGTCAACAAGCAGATGCGCAACGCCGTCATCTCCCGCACCCGCTCCTGGCTCGGCAAGAACGCCGACGGCGACGCCTACTTCCCGCGGGTCCAGGACACCGGCGACAGCCGCTACCGCCTCGCCCCGGCCGTCACCTGCGACTGGCGCACCTTCCAGAACCTCGCCCGCACTGGCCTCGCCCGCCACGACGAGGACGGCGAACTCGCCCTGCGCCGGGCCCTCGCACTCGTCCGCGGCCGCCCCTTCGCCGCCATCGACCCCCAGCGCTACGCCTGGGCCGAACCAGCCGTCCAGGAGATGGTGTCGGCCATCGCTGATGTCGCCTACGAGCTGTCCACCCGCCGCCGAGAGGCCGCCGACTACGCTGGAGCGCTCTGGGCCGCGCACCAGGGCCTCCTCGCTGCCGAGGAAAACGAACTCCTGCACCGGCAGGTCTTCCTGGCCCATCACGGGGCCGGAGACGTGGACGCTCTGCGTGAAGCCGCCGCGCGCTTGGCCCGGATCAACGAGGGACTCGGCGGGGGAGCGGATATGGAGGCGGAGACGGCGCAGCTGCTGAGTACGCTGCTGCCGAAGCCGGTCCTACGGCGCTGATGCCCGGCTTACAGTTATCGCGACGAGCACAAGGCCCGGATTCCCCCGCTGATGGCTGGGGGGATCCGGGCCTTGTCTTCTGCTGTGCACTCGTTGAAGCGGCTGCCGTTTCGAGAGCGGTACATGCGCCTCCATGAGTGCGCGTCGCCGCCCGAGTGGGGGGTGGTTCATGTCACAGCGGAATTTTGACCGAGCCGTTTGAATCGGTCGGGCACGCCAAGGATGGGCAGGAAGACAAGCTCATCAGGAGCGCATGAGCACCTGCCGAATCAGGGCTTGGGGTTGGTTCGGGGACCACTGGCCACCTCCCCGCATTTTGAGCCCAACTGGGTTGCAGGGCGCTCCCTGTAGACGGCAGCCCGCCATGTTCCATACGGGGCAGCCTGCTTCAAGCCGGCCTTCGCTGCTTGTTCGGTCGTGGTGGCCGAATAACTGGCTGACGGCCGCTCACACGGACGCGGCGCGCACCGTATACGCCCGGTCTGACACAGGCGCTAACCGGCCAATAGTGCATGTTTGCGCCAACTGGGGAGGGCTGCTTCCATGTCGCCATCTCACCGCCCTGACCTGCTGGTTATGCCAACGGAGGACGCGGTGCGAACGGTACTAGGCGACGGCGAAGGGACTTCAAGTGCGGGACATCTACGAGCGGCTGCTTGCCGCGGCGAGTCTGCGTTCGACCGACGGGGCGATCCGTGTCAGTGCGGAGTACGAGCCGATCGGCGGCGCCGGGGACACGCTGTTCCCGCCCACCGTGAAGATCAAGGAGGGCGATGGCGCCGGCTACCTCGTCGAGCCCCGCTACGTGGGCGGCGAGAAGGTCGAGGTGGTCTGGCTGGATCAGCCGCAGTCGCAGGCCAACCGCTGCGAGCAGGCACTCATGGACGCCATCCGTGACGGATCCGCCTACCTTCCCCACCTGCTCCTCGCTACCGAGTCGGCGGGTATCCCGGTGCGCACGACGAACCTGCAAGCGCCCCACCGGTCCCGGGACGCGTACTTCAGGGACGCCGAAGACGCGACTGGTGCCGCCTTCGACACGACCGAGCCGGGCCGTGCCCTGCGCCAGGCGAGCTCCGAGGACTGGAGCGCCTACCTGCGCCTGGTGCCGAGCGACCTCGCCTACGGGGTGTGGGACTCGCACCGCAAGCGGCGGATCCAGGTGAAGATCCCGCGCGCGTACAAGTCCGCGATGATCGGCATTGCCCCGCTGATCGGGGTCCGCGGCGCGGGCCGCGTCGACCCGCTGAACCTGGCCGGCGACACAGTGCAGGTGTCCAACTCCGGCTGGACGCCGGTGGAGGGCGCCAAGGCGCCCAAGGGCGCCAAGACGGCCCGGATGTCCGAGATCGGGCACGGCATGATCCCGCCCTCGGAGGGACTGGGCGGCGTCTCGGTGCGCTCCGTCCAACGCGAGGCCAGTCTCGCGATGGCCCAGCTGGCCCAGCTGCGCTTCGGTGACGCCGGCGAGGAGTTCTCGGCGGCGGCGCGCGCCCTGGTGGCGGCAATCGCTCTGCTGGGCGACCGGCTGGCCTTCGCCTCCCCGGCGCTGCGCCTGCGCTCGGGCTGTGACCTGGTGCTCGTTTCGGAGAAGGTGCAGTGGGTCCAGCGCGGCCGGGACGGACGCCCCCAGGAGGAGCCGCTGGCCGTGAACACGGTGCAGGAGGCACTGGCCCTGTTCGAGATCGCGTCCGAGCGGGCGCGCGCGGCGGGCCTGGAGTGGTCCGCCGAGCCGGTGACGCTGAAGCCGAACGCGAGTCTGCAGCAGGCCATCGACAAGTCGTTCCTCTCCGACGGTGTCGGACAGGCAGAGGGCGAGTGACGGCATGCCATTCCGTATGACCGTTCATCTGCTGGACCCCGTCTACCAGGCCTCGACGCTGGACCGCGGCGCGGCCGAATGGCCGCCCCACCCCTACCGGGTGTTCTGCGGCCTCGTCTCGGTGGCCGACCCGACGGACCCGGTCCAGGACGCCGCCCTCCAGTGGCTGGAGCGACAGCCCGCACCGACCGTCCGGGTCCCCGCGAACACCGCCGAGGCCCTCTCCCCGCGCGGCGCGTGGGTCCCGACCAACGCCGTGGTGTCCAAGCCCAGTCACGGATCGCTGCCCGGCCGTACGGCGGGCGGGAAGCCCAAGGTCTGGCCCGAGCGTGCCCTGGCCGAGCCGACGGTGGAGTTCGAGTGGGCCACCGAGCCGCCGGCCGGCGTCCACGCGGTGCTGGAGATGCTCGCGAAGTCCGTCCCCTACATCGGCCGGGCCACCGGCCACGCCTTCGTGCACGCCGCGATCCGGCCCGCCGACGAGGACGCTCCCGGTGACGACCTGTGGCAGGTCTGGGAGCCGGCTGACGACAGCAACGACTCGCGGGCGGAAACACGATCGCTGCGTACGCCCCATCCGGGGCTGCTGGAGGCACTGCGGTGGGCCCACGAGGAGGGCCAGAGCGCCTATCAACAGGCCTGCCCCCACCCCTACGTCCTACGCGGCGCGGTGCCCGAGGCCAAGGAACTCCCACCCGTGCAGGGTCCCTTCTCGGATCTGCTCTCCTTCGCGTTCCCACCCGGCTTCTCCCTGGACCCCTCGCTCACCCTGCAAGTCACCGGCGCGATGCGCAGCACGGTGTCCGCACTGCTGGACGCCGCCGGCCACGACGTGGACGCCATGGTCGCCGTCCACGGCCACAAGCTCCGCGGCGACGAGCGACGGCTGTGCGCGTTCGTCGCCTACCCCTTCGTCAGCCACCGCCACGCCGACGGCCGGCTGCGCGGCGTGGGCGTCGCCCTGCCCTCCGACCTGGACCCGGCCCACCGCCGAGCCCTGCTGGCCATCCTGCTCCGTTCCGGAGGCGGCCTCAGCGAACTGTCCGTCCCCACGGTGTCCGAGCCCATCGCGCTGACCTACATCAGCCCTGGCGCCACACGCACCGACGCCATCCGCACCGTGCGCCCCCAACGCTGGACACGCCCCGCCCGAGAGTGGACCACGGCCCTGCCGATGGTCCTGGACCACTTCCCCAAGGGCCACGGCCGCGAGATCGAGGCATCGGTCGCCACCAGCTGCCGCCTCGCCGGGCTCCCCGAGCCCGAGTCAGTCGAAGTCCTGCACGCGGGCGCGTACATGGCCGGCGCCCCCACGCTCCCGGCGCACGCCCTGCGCCGCAAGGCCAGCGAGCGCCCGCTGCCATCCCGCCACGTCCGCCTGCGCTTCGCCCAGCCCGTCACCGGCCCAGTACTGCTCGGCAGCAAGAAGAACTACGGCCTGGGCCTGTGCCTGCCCACCCACCCGGGGGAGAAGCCCGCATGACCCTCACCCCGCAGGACGCCTTGCGGCTGGAGGAGTTCCCCGACTTCGTCCAGGAGATCCGAGGCCACCGCCCCTTCCCCTGGCAGACCGCCTACCTCCACCAGGTCGCCGACAGCGGCACCTGGCCGGACCTGGACATCCCCACCGGCCTCGGCAAGACCAGCATCATCGACATCTGGGCCTTCCTCCTCGCCTGGCAGCACGCCACCGGCACCCGAAGGACGGTCCCGCTGCGGCTCTTCTTCGTCGTTGATCGCCGCCTGGTAGTCGATCAGGCCCACGACAGTGCCCAGGCCCTCCAGCACGCCCTGGACACCGCACCTCCCGACACCGTGACAGATCGCGTCGCCCGAGCGCTGCGCGACCTCGCCGGATCCGGTACGCCGTTGGAGAGCGTACGGATGCGCGGCGGCGTCGACTGGGCCTCACGCTGGCTGCGCTCGCCCGCCCAGCCCGCCGTCATCACCTCCACCGTCGACCAGTACGGCAGCCGCCTGCTCTTCCGCGGCTACCACACCAGCCCCCGCATGCGACCCATCGACGCAGCGCTGTGCGGGATCGACGCGCTCCTGGCCGTCGACGAAGCCCACATCGCCCTGCCGCTGCTCACCACGGCCACCGATTGCGCCGCATACCAGGTCACCGCCACCCACCCCGAATTCGCCGACCGCGCCGTCAAGGTCGTCAGCCTCTCCGCGACCGCCTCCGCCGGCCCCGACCGGCCCCGCCACTGCATCACCGACGCCGACCGCACCCACCCGGTGGCCGGCCGCCGACTTGCCGCCCAGCGCCGCCTCACCCTGCTGGACGCCGCATCCGGCATGAAGGACACCGCCGAGGCATTCGCGCTCACCGCCCAGCTCGCCCTCGACACACTCCTGCCGATGGTGCAACGCCCGGCGATCGGCGTGGTGGCCAACACCATCCGCGCAGCCCGCGCCACCCACCGCCTCCTGTCCCAGCGCGAAGACATCGACGTGGTGCTGCTGACCGGCCGCTCACGAAACCTCGACCGCGAACGGCTCCTCGCCGGCCCGCTCGTCACCGAACTCCTCACCGGCGTGAACGCAGAGCGGGCCAATCCGCTCGTCGTGGTGGCCACCCAGACCGTCGAGGTCGGCATCGACATCTCCTTCGCCGGCCTCATCACCGAGAACGCCGCCCTGGCAGCGCTCATCCAGCGCCTGGGTCGCCTGGACCGCACCGGTGATCTCCACCTGGCCCCCGCGATCGTGATCCGCACCAGCATCCAGACCACACAATCCTCCATCCCCGTCTACGGGGACGCCGCCGAACAGACCTGGAACTGGCTGGCCGGCCAGACGCCCGCCCTGCACACCACCGGACTCGACACCCCCACCCTCGCCGCGGCCCTGCCCGGCGGCCCGCTCCTCAACCCACGCACCCTGCCCGGCCTCCTGGCCGACATCGACGCCACCCTCCTGAACGTGCCGGCGCCGCGCATACCCGTGGTGCACCGCACGCTCCTCGACTCCTGGACTCGCACCAGCCCCGCCCCCGTCCCCGACCAGGCTGTCGCCCCGTTCCTGCACGGCTTGGACACCACCCCCGAAGACGTCCAGGTCCTGTGGCGAGGTGACCTCCAGGAGACCGGAGAGCGACCGGCCTTCGACCAGTGGGCGGCCCGCATGCGTCAAGTCCCCCCGCACCCGGCCGAAACCGTCGCCATCCCCGCGGCCCAGCTCCGCCGCTTCCTCACCCGCAGCCCGGACGCCGACGACACCAGCGACCTCGAAGCCACCGAGCACCCCCAAGACCCCGCCCCCGCACCCAAGAAGCAGAAGCCGCCCCGCATGCGGCCGGTGCTCTCCCTCGACGCGCAGGGCGAGTGGACCCCGGTCACCGAGCCGGGCGGCATCCGGCCCGGCGGCACAGTTGTCCTGCCCAGTCACTACAGCGGCCACGACATCTACGGCTGGACCGGCAGCCCCGGCCTTCCCGCCTGCGACCTCGGCGACTTCCCGCCCACAGCCACGGCTCCCACCCGCATCCACGCACCCCTGCTCACCCTCCTCGCCGGCGGCGACGAAGCCCTCACCGAGGCCCTCGGCAAGACCATCACCCGGGCTGTCGGGCTTTTGAGCGCGGGCGACCAAGAGGAGAGCGCCATCGTGCACGACCTCCTCGACACACTCATAGACCATCTGAACCGACACCCGGACGGGGCGTACACCAACCTGGCCCACGACCGCCTGACCCACCTGCGGACCGTCGAACGATGGACCATCGAACCCACCGGCCGCACCGAACACCGCGGGCACGTCGTCCTGGACCCGGATGAGCCCGACCGCCTCCTCCTCGTCCCCCCGCATCCGCCCCGAGGCCTGCGAGAACAAGGCGCCGGAGTCGGAGACGAGAGCGCCGACGCCAGCTCCCTGACCCGGCCCGTCCCCCTCAGCCGGCACAGCCAGGCCGTCGCCGACCGCACCGCCGCCTACGCCACCGCGCTCACCCTGCCCACCCCACTCATCGACACCCTCCACACCGCAGGCCACGCGCACGACTGCGGAAAGGCCCACAGCGGATTCCAGTGCATGCTGTGCGCCGGCGACCGCCTACTGGCCGAATCCCTGGACGAACCCCGGGCGAAATCCGGCATGGACCCCGCCGACCACACCGCACGCCGGCGCGCGGCCAAGCTCGCCCGGTGGGAACCGGAGATGCGCCACGAAGCGCTCAGCGCCCTCGCCGTCACCGCCTGGCTCGACACCGCACCCGACCACGCACGGGGTGACGACGATGAACTCCTGACCCACCTCGTCGCGGCCCACCACGGCCACGCCCGCCCGCTCCTCCCCCCGGTCCCCGACCCGTTCCCGCGGACGGTCACCTGCACCATGCCCGACCTGCAGCAAGTCACCGTCGAAAGCGCCGACATGGGCACCGACTGGCACGGCCCCGACCGCTTCCAAGCCCTCAACCGCCGCTACGGGCCCTGGGGCCTGGCCCTCCTGGAAGCCACCCTCCGCCTCGCCGACATGGCCTGCTCCGAGGAAGGAACCTGACCATGCCCACCCCCGGCCACCAGCTCGAACTACCCGCCCTCTACGCAAGCGCTCCCCTCGGCTTCCTCGCCGCCCTCGGAACCCTCCACCTCACCACCCACCTCCTCGACCAGGCCCCCCGCCTCTCCTGGAGCGGACCCGACGGCCCCGCCGTCCTCCACACCCACCACCCCCTCACCCACCAGAGCCTCGCCGCACTCCTGGCCACCCAACTCCCCGCCCAGCCCGACAAAGACCCCCTCACCATCGCTCCCGGCATCCTCAACCAGCTCCGTCACCCCACCCCCGGCTCACCCAACGACCCCCTCCAGATGCCCATCGACGAAGCCCTCGCCCGACTTCGCGCCCACGCCGAGGCCGAACGCGATCACGACGACAACCGCGCCCACTGGTTCACCTCGCTGATCAACACACTCAGCCTCACCCCCGGCAAGAGCGACAAGGGCGGCACCCCGAAACACAAGGACGCTGCCGGCGGAACCCTCTACACCCGCACCACCCCGTACTTCGGCCGCAGCGGCCAGATGACCCTGCCCAACAACTGGACCAAAGCAGCACAACACTGCGTGAAAGACCCCACCCACATCCACGCAGCCTTCACCCGCTGGCAGCGAGTCGACGACTACGCCGGCGCCAACCTCGACCACCTCTCCACCGGAGACGCCCACATGGTCAGCCACGGCAAAGCCACCCAACAAGGCGTCCCCGGAGCCACCTGGCTCGCCCTCCACGGCTTCACCGCCTTCCGCCTCACCGGCAACACCAACCGACCCGGGGCCACCAGCTGGGACACCACCACCCACGCCTTCACCTGGCCCATCTGGCATCCGCCCCACACCGCCACCACCCTCACCACCCTCCTCGAACACCCCGACACCCGAACCCACACCCCCAACCCCACCCGACTCCACAACCTCGGCATCACCGCCCTCTACACAGCCCCACGCACCCGCCTCCCCTACGGCGACGGCCCCCTCGAACCAGGACGACCCATCCCCATGCACACCGACAGGCCTCGGAACCCCAAGCCCACCACAAAACACCGGACCACACCGAAGCAAAAAGTCGGATAAGGGAAGCATGCCCACCGCGTTGGAGTCCCGACCATGGCCACGCTGCGCAATCTATGCAGCTCAGACAGGCCGTCTCCGCAGGCACGTCCTGCGGCACCACTGCAGCACCCCGTACGACCACCAGCTGGCGGCCGCGGCCCGGACCGTCTCCGCAGGCACGTCCTGCGGCACCACTGCAGCGCCACGAATGCGATGTGGGGCGACGCGGCCCTGTCGGCCGTCTCCGCAGGCACGTCCTGCGGCACCACTGCAGCACCATGACGAGCGGCTGAACGTGGAGGCCTCGAACGGCCGTCTCCGCAGGCACGTCCTGCGGCACCACTGCAGCTATGTCGTAGGCCCGTCAGATCCGGGTGAGGCGGTCCCGTCTCCGCAGGCGCGTCCTGCGGCACCACTGCAGCGAGTCACTCTTGGCCATGTGCGTGCTCGGCGCCCGACCGTCTCCGCAGGCGCGTCCTGCGGCACCACTGCAGCTTCCATTTCGGGATGAAAACCATCAGCGAGGCGCCGACCGTCTCCGCAGGCACGTCCTGCGGCACCACTGCGGCGCCATCAAGAACGGTGCTCTGAGAGAGGTGTCGGTTCGTCTCCGCAGGCACGTCCTGCGGCACCACTGCAACTCCCAGACCAGCTCGATGCCGCGATCGGCCCCAGGAGCCGTCTCCGTAGGCCCGTCCTGCGGCACCACTGCAGCCTGTGTGACGAGCCGATCGACGTGACGGCGGAGTCGGCCGTCTCCGCAGGCCTGTCCTGCGGCACCACTGCGGCGATTCGATGACCCGGCTGAACCGCGCGCGACGTGAGGTCCATATCCGCAGGTACGTCCTGCGGCACCACTGCAGCAGATCGTCCGGCGATCCGCTGCGGAACCGGACACGGACCGTCTCCGCAGGCACATCCTGCGGCACTACTGCAGCTCCATGCGAGCGCGCCCGCAGTCGCCGGCCGGAGCTGGCCGTTTCCGCAGGTACGTCCTGCGGCACCACTGCAGCAAGCACTACACGATGCCCAAGCGCCTGGAACAGCTCGGCCGTCTCCGTAGGCCCGGCCTGCGGCACCACGGCAGCGTCGAGAAGGACACCTCGTTCGTACGAAAGCTCAACGCCGTCCCCGCAGGCACGCCCTGCGGCACCATTGCGGCGGCTCCTTCATCCTGGCGAACATCACGACGGACAGGCTCGTCTCCGTGGATACGGCCTGCGTCACCACTGCAGCTACCGAATGGACCCGCTGCGCAAGACCGGCGAGAAGCCCCTCCGTAGGTGCGCTCAACAGCACTGCTACGGCAATGTTCACAGTCTGCGGCACCACTGCGGCGAGGACTCCTGGATCTTTCACTGCGTTACCACGGACTGCCCCTGCGCGGTCACCGCAACACCACTGCGGTGTTGCCGCCTTAGACATCCTCGACCGCATACTTCCTCAGTCTCTGCGGGTTCGTACCGCAGCACCACTTCGGTAGCTCGTGGAACGTCGGCGCCGCATCTGAAAAGAACTGCCTTCCCAGCGGGCTCGACCTGCGGGGTTCTCCCGCTGCACCACCACGGCACGATGCGCAAAAGTCCCTCGTGCTCCAAGACGCTGCCTCTCTGTGGGTCTCTTCCGCAGCACCACTACGGCGCGATGGGGGCGCCGGTGGCCACCGTGCCGACCCGGTCTATCTCTGCGGGTCCTTTCCGCAGCATCACCACGGCGGCGAGTTCCAGATGCAGTGCTCGATCGTCTCTCCTCTGTCCCTGCGGGTTCGCCCGCAGCACCACTACGGGATCCAATGGCCGAAGCCACGGACCGCCAGGACGGCCATCTCTGCGCGCCTGTGCCCGCAGCACCACCCCGGCGACGGTGCCGAGATCGGCCTCATGCTGGGCTTGGCGCTTCTTCTGCGGTCTTCTTCCGCAGCACCACTACGGCATGCCCGCGATAGGCCAGCAACCGGCCGGGGCACCGCTGTCTCTGCGGGTTCACCCTGGAACACCACTGAGGCCAGGTCGTGGACTATTGGATGTCCGCCGAGACCGTCGGTCCCTGCGGGTTTCTTCCGCAGGGACCACTATGGCGCCGATGTGAGGGTCGAGGAGATCTAGAAGTCCCGTGCTCTCCCTGTGGGTTCCTCCGCAGCACTACATCGGCGAGGTGAACGCCGGGCACCTGTTCGGCAAGAAGGCCACTGTCCCTGCGGGGTTTCCTTCCGCAGCATCACCACGGCTTCCCGCCGACGAGCCTGTCGGGAATGATCAAGGGCAACCGTCCCTGCGGGTTCCTCCCGCAGCACCACTACGGGATCATGGCGGCGATTGCGTCCTGAGCGGCGTGCAGGATGCGCCTGCGGCTGCAGCCCGCAGCATCACTGTGACACTTGCTACGTCGCCATGGGTTGCCTGCTGACCGCACACTGCCCCTGCGGGTACGGGCGAGGCACCACTACGGACGTCTGTCGGTCGACGAAGCCGGACGAGATACGCGCTTGTCAGGTAGTGGCGTTGCCTTGGATGTCGATCAGGGGAACGAGGACGCGGACACGTTCGTGAAGGTCGCCGACCCCCGTAGCTGAAACGCCAGCCAGGACTTTGTCGAGACTGGCGAGACGGGCGCGTGACGTCGAGCGCAGCCGGGCTGCGGGGACGCGGGCGAGGACGTCCAGGGCTCGTTGAGCGGCATCCGCCGGCTGGGTGGGTGCCTCGGCCTGCGCGAGCACCAGGGTGGCCGCGGCCCAGCCGGGGGTGGCCGTGGCAGTGGCCACGATGGACGTTTCGGCCGCAGAACGCGCGCGGTTGTGGTGGCCGAGGGCGATGGCCGACTCGGCCTGGTGGAGGGTGTACTCGGCGGCGTCGAACCCGAACCGACCTGGGGCGAACCCCACCGGGTCGGCTTCGAGTTCACGGGCGGCCGAGGCGAGAGCGGTGTCGGCCTCCTGTTCCCGGCCGAGACCGGCGAGGGACGTCAGCTGCGCCCAGGCGTGTGCCTGTGCTTTCGGTAGGCCGGCGGGGGCGTGGGCGACGGCGCGCTCGGCGTAGGCCAGGGCGTTCTCGTAGCGGTTCTCGGCGCGGGCGACCATGCTCTGCGCGCCGAGGGCCCAGGCGGTCAGCCGTTCGTCGCCGGTGCGGGTGCCGTACGTGGTGGCAGTGGCCAGGTGGGCGCGGGCGCCGGTGTGGTCGTCGAGGTGGAAGGCCAGGTTCCCCATCAGGGCCGAGAGCCAGCCGACGTTGCGGTGCAGTCCGCCCGCGACCTGCTCGTGGACGTGGCCGGTGACCAGGCAGTCGGTGAGCAGCCCGCGGGCGGCCCGTACTTCCTCGAACAGGAGGTAGGCGGGGTGCTTGGGGTAGGTGAACGCGTAGTGCTCGACGGCCGCCTCCGCCAGCTCGGTGACCTCGGTGCTGCCGTGGGGGTCGGCGAGGAGGGCGAGCTGGAGGGATTCGCGGACGGCCGGAAGGCCGGCGGCTGTGGTCATGTGCACCACCATTTCCCGTGCGCCAGCGCTGCACGTGTCGGTCTCGGGCCGACCGTACCGGATCACGGTGGACAACTCGTGCTCCGGAAAGACTTGTTCGAGGAAGCCCAGGCCGAGCTGGGCAGGGGTGGCGCCGTAGGCGCGGCAGAGCATGACGGTGTACTCGCGGTCGGGTCGCTCGATGGGGTTGTGTTCCCACCGGCACAGCATCGGGTCGGACAGGCTGCGCGGTAACAACCCGTCGGCGACGTACAGGGCCTTGACCTGGGTGATGGTCTCGGCACGGGACCAGCCCAGCGCGAGCCGCCAGGCCTCCAACTGCTGCACCTCGGGCAGGGCGCGGCGGATCTCGGCGGCGGTCTGTTCGGTGTCGAGGCGTTCGCGCTGGCAGCGCATCCGGATGCCGGCTGCCTCTTTCTTGATGGCGGCGCGGCGTGAGCGGGCGATGGCGGCGGCCATGGGCACCCCCGGAGGGAGCGGGATATCGGGACAGCAACCGTAGCCCACCCCTGTGACAGGGCGACACCACTCCGTCACAGCCCGTCTGGCGCATTGCGAGAACCCCGCAATGTCCCCTCGCCCTGGTGGCAATGACGGCGGGTCAGGTGAGGACGGAATCTGGTGAGGCGAGCCCGACCGGGCAGCGCATCCCGAGGACGAAGGGGGGTGACCCCGCCATGTCCTACGACCACTGATCACCCGCGTGTCCCCCGTGACAGGGGCCCGGGCCCGGCGTCAGCGCCGGGCCCGGGCCCCTGTGCCATCCCGCCCCGAGACACCACCTGGAGACGCTCGTGCTGCCGGT
Organism: Streptomyces sp. NBC_00513; assembly: GCF_041431415.1. Classification (GTDB taxonomy): domain Bacteria; phylum Actinomycetota; class Actinomycetes; order Streptomycetales; family Streptomycetaceae; genus Streptomyces. The sequence goes on along the minus strand of NZ_CP107846.1, from coordinate 35,942 downwards.
GCTGACCTACGACCCCCTCGACCCCGCCACCCTCAACAACCCCTACCCGGCCCTGACCGCCCTGCGGGAGCAGGCCCCGGTGTCCTGGCACGACGGCATGTCCTCCTGGCTGGTCACCCGGTACGCCGACTGCACGGCCATCCTGCGCGACCACGCCGTCTTCGCCCGCGACCGGCGCCGCACCGGCGCCACCGTGCCCGCGGCGAGCCTGAGCGTGCAGTCGCTGGACCCGCCCGACCAGGCCGGCGTGCGCTCGCTCTTCATGAACGCCCTGCGCGCCCAAGACCTGACCGGCCTGGAGGCCCGCGCCCGCGACCGCGCCGCCGACCTTCTGCATGCCGCAGCCGAGCAGCCGTCGTTCGACGTCATGGCCGAGCTCGCCGCCCCGCTGTCCCTGTCGGTGGTCTGCGACCTGCTCGGCGTCGACGAGCCGCCGCTGGCGGAGTTCGCCGCCGCCTCCGACGCGATCATGCGCAGCATGGACGGCGGCCTCGACCCCGCCCTCGTCGAGCCCGGCCGCCGGGCACGCGAGGACCTGACCAGCCTCGTCGACTCCTGGTTCACCGAAACCGGCCGCCCCGGCGGCCTCCTCGCCCATGTCCGCGCCGGCCTCTCCGCTGGCGCCGACGAGACGGAGGGGCTGTTCATCCGCAACACCGCGCGGGTGATGTTCCAGGGTGGCTACAGCACCATGACCGCCGCCCTGGGCAACGCGCTGCACACCCTCACCCGCCACCCGGACGTCCAGTACCGGCTGCGCTCGGAGCCGCGGGTGGTGCCGTGGGCGGCCGAGGAACTGGTCCGCTTCGACGGGCCAGTCCAAGGCACCAGCCGCACCGCCACCCGCGCCACCACGATTGCGGATATCCCCATCCCGGCCGGCGATGCGGTCGTGCTGCTCTTCGCGGCCGCCAACCGCGACCCGGCCCGCTTCCCCGCCCCCGACCAGCTGCTGCTGGAGCGCCGCGACAACCGGCACCTCGGCTACGGCTGGGGCACCCACTCCTGCATCGGAACCCGCGCGGCCCAGGCCTGCCTGCGCGCCGCCCTCGCCGCCCTGCGCACCCACCCCACACCGCTCCGGCCGTCCGGCACCGCCCGCCGGCAGCCGTCGGCCACGATGCGCACCTTCGTCGCCCTTCCCGCCACCCTCCACCCCTGACGGCCACGCCCTCGCCGCCCGCCCCTCTGCTCGGAGATTCCCTTGCGCATCCTGATCGGCAACCACATCGACCCCTCCATCCGCGCCCGTACGGACATGCGGGCCTGGACCCAGCGCCTGACCTGGTTCGCCCGCCCCGGCGACGTCCTGATCCTGTGCACCGAACCCGATCCCGCCTTCCTCGACTATGCCCTCACGCTCACCGGCACCGGCCCCGGCGAGGTCACCGTGCTGACCGCCCCGCCCGGCCGCTACAACGGCATGCTCCTGGACCCCGAAGCGCTCACCGACCCCGCCTTCCTCGACCAGGTCCGCGCCGCGCTCCGCCCGGCCGGCGGCCCGCAGGCGGTCGGCGAGATCTTCGCCCTGTGGCCCTCCGCCTCCGTCGCCCGCTTCGCCACCGCCCTGGGACTCGCCGACCGGATGCCCGGACTGGCGTACTTCGCGCAGGGCGGCGCCGAGATCGGCAACAACAAGGCCAACTTCCGGGCCATCGCCGCGGCGGCCGGCGTCCCCACCGTTCCCGGGGAGGTCTGCCGCTCCCGCCAGGAAGCCGTCGCCGCCACGCACCGGCTCCTGGCCCAGGCCGAAGCGGTGGTCGTCCAGCAGGCCCACAACGGCGCCGGAGTCGGCAACCAGATCCTCCTCGCCCCCGACAGCCGGCTGGTCACCGACCACGTCGGCGCCCGCCACCTGCACCGCCTCGACCCCGGCCCGGCCGGAGTCACCGCCTACTGGCAGCAGCGCTGGGATTGGGCGTCCGCGGACGGACGCCACCCCGTCGTCGTCGCCGCGTTCGCCCCCGGCGCCGAGGCCGTGTACTCCGAGCACTTCACCGACGACTCCGGCACCTGCCCGACCGAGCAGGGCCGCCTGCACTACGTCGGCCGCCGCCTCTCCCACCAGACCGTCCCACTCCAGGGCCTCAATCCGCTGGTCCACGCCCGCCTGGTCGACAACGGCGCCCGCCTCGCCGAGGCCTACCGCTCGCTCGGCTACCGAGGCCACCTGTCCGCAGACGCCATCACCACCCCCGACGGCCGCGTGTACTTCACCGAGGTCAACGCCCAGGTCTCCGGCAGCCTGCACATCTACCAGGTCATCGCCCACCGGATCGTCGGCACCGCAGACCACCCGGCCCGCGCGGTCGTCGAGTACCACGTCCCCCCGACCTGGCACGTCCCCGACGCCGACGCCTTCCACCAGGCCCTGGCCGACCTCGACCTGGCCTGGGACCCCGCCAGCCGGACCGGGGTGATCGTCTCCATGCCCATCGCCCCCGGCCCGGACGGCGCGCAGTTCGTCTTCTGCCTCGCCTACGACCCCGCCACCGGCCACGAGGCGCCCTTCGCCCTCCTCGACGCCCGCTTCGCCACCCGCCCCGCGGCCGCGTTCGACCCCGCCGACCACGTCGGCATCCCGGTCACCGCCTTCTCGTCCTGAACGGAGCCCGCCCCATGAGCACCAAGCCCCTGCCTCCCGCCGCCGCCCGCCTGACCCGATCCCTGGACATCGGCCGGCTGGCCGCCGACCTCACCCAGGTCACCAGCCACACCTGGGACCTCCAGCAGGGCCGCGCCCCGGGCGGCCTGCTCGGCACCGTCACTGACATCGACTGGCGGGTCCTGCCGCTGATCGCACCGAACGGCGACGCGGACCGCACCGACCCCGGCGGTCCCGGGCCCGACACCTACGCCCCCACCGGCTGGCTGGACCGCATGCCCTACCTCGCCGAGGTCCTCGCCGCCATCCCGGCTCCGCTGAACGCCGCCCGCCTCATGGCCCTCGGCCCGGGCGCAGCCGGCGAGCGGCACTGCGACCCCAAGTACAGCCTGGCCCGCGGCTGCGCCCGCCTCCACATCCCCCTGACCACCAACCCCGACGCCGTTCTCTACCTCGACGGCACCGAACACACCTGGCAGCCCGGCGAGTTCTGGTACGGCGACTTCTCCCGCGAGCACGCCGTCCGCAACCTCGGCACCACCACCCGCGTCCACGCCGTTATCGACGTCCTGTTCACCATCGAGCTCGCCGCGCTCTTCCCGCCCGCCTGGCAGGAGCAGCTGCCCGACGCCGACGTCTTGATCAACTACCCCACCCCGCTGGGCCGGACCATCCCCGCCGGCCTGCCCCGCACCCTGCTCCTCCCGGCCGGGTTCACCGATTTCAGCCTCGACCGGCCCCTCGACGGCGACCCGACAACGGCGGAGCTCGGCCACGCCGCCGACCACCTCACGCTGACCACCGCCGAGCGGACCTTCGCGCTGCTGCCCGCCGGCCCGGGGGAGTGGCGGTTCAGCGCCTGGAGCGAGGCCCGCACCCTCGCCCCCACCCCGGACGGCGGAGCCGTCCTGCACGCCCGCCACGGCCGCACCCACACCCACCGCACGCTCACCGCCGCCACGGCTTGACCACGCGAGACGAAGGAACCTCTCCCATGCGCCTGAGCAGCCACAACGACTTCACCCGCCTGCGCGAGATCATCGTCGGATCCGCGACCAACTACACCGGCCACGACCGCGACGTCTCCTTCGAACTGTTCCACCACGAGAACCTCACCGGCTTCCGCTCCGACTGGGCCTACCCCCGCCTCGTCACCCCCACCGAGGCCGACACGCGACCGGAGCAGTGGGCGATCAACCGCCGCTACGCCGAGGAACTCGCCGAGGACGTCGAAGACCTCGCCCAGGTCCTGACCGAGCTCGGGATCACCGTTCACCGGCCGATCCCCCTGCCCGCCGACCCGGCGCCGATCGCCGGCCTGGGCTGGACCGCACCGCCGGTTCCCGCCCTGAACATCCGCGACAACACCCTGATCCTCGGCGACGAGATCATCGAGACCCCGCCCGCGATCCGCGCCCGTTACCTGGAAACCCGCCTCCTCGCCCAGGTGTTCAACGACTACTGGCAGGCGGGCGCCCGCTGGACCACGATGCCGCGGCCCACCCTCACCGACGCCAGCTTCGACCTCTCCTACGCCCGGGACGCCACCACCACCCTCGGCGGCCCCACCGAACCCGTCGACGACCCCCGACCCGGCCCGTACGACGTCGGCTACGAGATGATGCTCGACGGCGCCCAGGTCCTGCGCCTCGGCCGCGACCTGGTCGTCAACATCGCCCAGGCCAACCACGCCCGCGGCGCCGAATGGCTGGAGCGCCACCTCGGGGATCGCTACCGCATCCACCGCGTCTACCGCATGGCCGACAACCACATCGACTCCATGCTCCTCGCACTGCGCCCCGGGGTGTTCCTCGCCCGCCACGACGGCATCCGCGACATGCTCCCCGAACCGCTGCGGAACTGGAAGTTCATCGTCCCGCCCCAACCGGACACCGGCGCCTTCCCCGCCTACGGCGACGCCGACCTCGTCCTGACCAGCCCCTACATCGACCTCAACGTCCTCTCCGTCGACCCGGACACCGTCCTGGTCAACGCCGACTGCACCGGCCTGATCAAGACCCTCGAAGCCGAGCACTTCACCGTCGTCCCCGTACGGCACCGCCACCGCCGGCTCTTCGGCGGCGGCTTCCACTGCTTCACCCTCGACACCCGCCGAGACGGCGCCTGCGAGGACTACCTCACGTGAACCGTCCCATCCTGCTCCTAGAGGCGGCCGGCCCCGAATCCGGGCATCTGGCCCGGACCGCGGCCGCCTCCGGCCACCCCGTCCACACCGTCACCACCACCCAGGCCCTCACCGACTACAGCCCCGCACTGCGCGGCGTGCTGGCCGGCACCCTCACCACCGACCTGACCAACCCGCAGCAGGCCCTCGCCGACACCGTCGCCTACGCCCGCCGCATCAACGCCGCCGCCGTCCTGACCACGAACGAATACCTCACCCCGCTGGTCGCCCACACCTGCGCCCTCCTTGACCTGCCCGGCAACGACCCCGTCGGCGCCCACGCGGCCCGCGACAAAGCCGCCATGGCCACCGCCTTCACCACCGCCGGCGTCACCACTCCCCGCACCCACACCGTTGCCGCCCCGGCCGTGCTGCGAGCCCGGTTCCTGCTGCCCGGCACGCGGCTCCCCGTCATCGTCAAGCCGGCAGACGCCGCCGGCTCCCAGGGCGTCACCGTCCTCGCCCGCCTCCAGGACGCCGACACCGCCTGGCAGACGGCCCACACCGCACCGGGCATGTACGGGGGAGGCGGCGGCCGTACGGTGCTGCTCCAGCAGTACATTCCGGGGCGCGAGTACAGCGTGGAGTCCTTCACCCAGCACGGGCGGACCACCCACCTGGCCATCACCACCAAGACCACCACCACCGGCGCCCACCGGGTCGAACTCGCCCACACCTTGCCGACCCAGCTCCCGCCTGCGGTGGAACAAGCCATCCACCGGGAGGTGGCGAGGGCGGTCCGCGCCGTCGGAATTCGCAACGGCGCCTCCCACACCGAGGTCATCGTCACCCCCACCGGCCGGCCGTACGTCATCGAGACCGGGGCACGCATCGGCGCCGGCCACATCGGCGAACTCCTGCACCACGCCCTGGGCATCAACCCCTGGACTGCCCTCCTCGACATCGCCCTCGGCCGCCCGGCCCGACTCACCCCCGCCCGCCGCCACCACGCCACCGCCCGGTTCCTCACCAGCCCGGCCGCCGGGCGCCTCACCTCCATCACCGGCCTGCCCCGACCAGGCCCGGACACCCCCCTCGTCCGTCTCCGGGCCCGCCCCGGCGACTTCGTCGGACCCGCCCACACCAACGCGGGACGGCTGGGCAGCTTCATCGTCGTCAGCCCCGACGCCCGCACCACCCAGGCCCGCGTCGCCCAAGTGCTCGACGACATCGAGGTCCACGTCCAACCGCAGCCCGCCTGACCGCACACCGAAGGGGGCGCCACCCAGACCTGGGTGGGGCCCCCTTCGATGTGCCCGTGGTCAGATCAGGGCGGCGAGTTCCTCGGCGACGGCCCCGTAGGAGTCCTCGACGCCGGCCTCGTTGCCGAGCCGGTGCCGCTCCAGACGCAGCGCGCCGAGGTGGCGCACTTCGTACACGTGCCGCCGCCACGCGCCCGCCTCGGTCTCAGCCGGGCGGCCGTAGGAGTCGAAGAACGCCGTACGGGCGTCCTGCTTGGCCCGGGCCATCCGCATCGTCCAGTCCGCCTCCGGATCACCCCACCAGGTGCGGTCCATGTCCAGGACACCGCAGATCGTGGGGACCGGCGCGGCCGCGAGCATGGTGTTCACCGTCCACAGGTCCCCGGTCAGCAGCCGCGGCACCGCGACCTCGTTCAAGACCCGCGCGCCAGCCTGGGCGGTGTCGGCGGCTTTGCGGAGGTCGGCCGCGTCCAGGCCGCAGCTCTCGACGTCCTCGGCGATCAGGTGCAGGGACGTGACGACGGCCTCGCTCCAACGCGAGTGTCCGGGGCCGGTGACCGGGCCGAACCAGGGCCCGGCGACGGCGTGCACGGCCGCCGTGATCTCGCCCATCTGCCGGAAGAACGCCCCATGGGTCTCCTTCGGGTACGACCCGAGCAGTTCCGGCGCCGGGGTGCCGGGCAGGAAGGACTGGATCATCCAGTCCCGGCCGATGACGGCCTGGGTGAAGTCGGCCGCCAGGACTCGCGGCATCAAGTCCGCGATCGGCGCGAGCCACGGCACCGACGCGTACTCCGCCCGCATGAGTTCCTGCTCGGAGTGGAACTGCCGCTCCGGTTCGGGCGCCACCCGCAGGACGACCGGCTCCTCACCGCTGGCCAGGTCGATGCGGTAGGTCGTGTTGTACATGCCGCCGCCCAGCTCCGTCGCGGAAAGGACCTCGGTGCCGGGCCCGAAGGCACGCCGGGTGACCGCCAGGATCTGGCGTTCGGTCAAGCCTTGCTGAAAGGCGTTGGCGGACCGCTCGATGACGTGGAGTTCCACGGGACTTCCTTCCGGGCTGTGAGGACTTCGGGGAACCGGGGAGGGGGTTGTGGGCTCAGGCCCTGCGGCTGCGGGGCCGGCCGTTGCGTTCCAGCACGACACCGAGCTGCGAGGGCTGCATCGCGGCGGCGATGCCGATGGCCCGGCGGTTCGCGTTCGGGCTGGTGGCGTCGGCCGCCGCGATGTGACGCTCGCGGGACAGCGTCAGGTGGGTGATGAGCCGGCTCAGCAGGCTAGTGGAGGCGATGAGCTCGTCGAAGTCCTCGGCCTTGGGGTCGATGACGGCACGACTGTTCGTGAGGCCGTCGTACAGGGCGAGGGCGATGTCGTCGGGCAGGTCGACGGTCTGGGACCCGCCCGAGGCGCCGGGCAGGTCGAAGGTGATGCGCGTGGTCAAGGGGTACCTCCACAAGCGATGTTTATGAAAAGCTACACCCGTAGGAATTCATACACAAGGGTATCGGGGTAAGGCCGTCAATTCCCTGACCACCGCCGGACAGAGATCCCAGCCCCCGGTCCGGCGGCGTTCCCGTCACGGTGCACCGCGCTCCGGATACACGGATACGCGCTCCGCCGCGTAGGTGCCGTCCGGCAGTACCGCGTCGGTCAGCTCGAACTGCTCCCTCTTGCCAGTGGGGTCGCTCCAGGTGACCCGGGTGCTGGCGGGGCGGCTGCTGGGCAAGTGGACGGGCTGGCCGTCGGCGGCCCGGACTCCGAGGAGGGTGTAGGTGCGGAGTTGCACGGCCCCGGGAACCGCTGTGGCCGGGGCAACGCCGGGGTCGGCCGGGGTCCGGCGGCGGAGCCAGCCCCAGACTGCGGCCCCCGCCAGCAGCGTGAGGCCGCCCAGGGTCTCCGCGGTCCAGCCGGTGAGCACGTCGGTGAGCATGGTGGTGTCCTTGTCTCTGTGTGGTGACGGGCGGAGCATGAAGGTGCCGCCGCGCTGCGTCGCGTCCCGGGCGGCAGAGTGCGGGTGCGGGGGGTTAGCCGTGCAACCCCCCGCAGGTCCCCGCCATTTGAGCGGACAGGCTCCGAGGTGACCCGGCGGAGGTAGGGGGGCTCTAAAAGGGGCGCCACCGCTACGGCATGGGGTAGCTCTCCGGCTTCCATTTCGCGGAGAGTCACCGGATGAGGTGAAAGCTCGGTCATGGCCCTGCGAGGCGTCGGTACCTTCCTGGCATGTCCACTGACACCCCGAGCGCGGCCGATCAGCTGCTGATCGACCATGCGCACCGCCACGGGTTCACCGTGACCGCGAAAATGCTGGAAGTCTGGAGAAACCGAGGCTTGTTGCCGGGCAATGTGCCCGGCGGAGGCCTGGGCCGCGGCAAGGGCAGCACCTCCAGCCCGGCGCCCGAGAGCTTCGACCTCGTCCTCGGACTCGCCCGCCATGCCGGCCGCGGCAAGCGCCCGACCGACGTGGCGCTGCTCCTGTTCGACGAGGGGCTCCCGGTGCCCGAGCAGACGGTGCGGGCCGCCTTCACCGCGGCGGTGGACACCCTTACCGTCCCCGGCGACGACGAACCGGACATCGACCCTGAACAACGGCTCAACGACCTCGCCGACCACATCGACGACGCCGGATCGACCGTGACCCTGGTCCCCGCCCGGGCCCGGCGGATCGACGAAGGCATCGCCCGCCTCGCCCGCGTCGGCGGGCACGCCTGGCCCCCGGCCGAGCTCACTGCCTTCGACAAGAACCCCGGACCGTCGACCGCCACCCCCAAGGACGCCGCGCTGACCGCGGCGGCCGCCGTCATCACCGGGACGATGTCCCTGGAGGACATCGGCGACATGCTCCGCGCGATGAACCCCACCGCCACGGCCCACCCGTTCGCCTCCCTCGTCGAGACCACACGTGACGAGGTCCCCGAGTTCGCCGACGCGATCCTCACCGACGACGGCCACCTGGCACTCGGTCCGCCGCGGGATGCCCGCGACCATCTGCGCGACCTGGCCACCACGGCCCCACCGGGGGACCTCGCACTGGCCTGGAAGACCACGGAGCGCGTACGCCAGTGGGCCCTGGAACTGAGTACGCGGGTTGAGGAGGAACTCGCCGCCGGGTACCTGGGCGAGGCTGCCCGCGAGTGGCAGATGGGCCGCTACGCGATGGCTGGCCTGACCCTGCTCGAAGCACTGAAGGACCGTGACTGGCCACCCGCACAGCGTGCCCTCGACACCCTGCTGCTGCTCTACCAACTCGGCGAGTTCCAGCGGCTCGACCACCTCGACTCCGGCTGTCAGTGGCACCTCCTCGGGGTCGAGGGGCTGCTGCCGCCCCCCGTCCGCGAGCTCCTCCGGGACCTCATCGGCCGGAACGCGACCCCAGCCGGGTTCGGGGCTGATGTCAGACCTGCCTCGTAGCGTCGAAGACGAGGCCCCGGACCGGACGGGACCCCGGAGGACCGAAGGAGCGGGCCATGGGCGAGATCAGCATCGAGCGACAGCACCTTGACCACCTGCTGGCCGACAGCGCGAGCACGTACGGAGCCCCCTACCAGCGGGCCTTCGCCGAGCTCGCCGAAGCGCGCCGAGGCCGGCCCCTCGCCGAGATCCTCCCGCTGCTGCGCCGGGCCGCAGACGAGGCGCTGCTCGGCTTCACGGACGCGGACCTCCGGGAACAGGCGCAGGCGATCAGTACGGGCGAGCCGTACGTCCTGCGCGTCACGGTGGCCTGACCGCGACCGCGCGGCGCAGGACGGCCCGCACGGGCCTTGCGCCGGTCGCGGCCGGTGTGGGCGAGAGCGTCGGTGAGCTGGGCGTGGTTCATGGACGAGCGGCCCGGGATGTCGGCTGCGGCCGCCTTCTCGTACAGCTCGGCCTTCGTCAGCGCCGCCAGCTCCCGGCTGGCCGCCCACCCTGTACTCCTTCGTCTGGAGAGACGCGTGAGCTACGACATCTTCGTATGCCGGTTCGAGAACGGCGAGACGGTTCCGCTCAATATGAGTGCCGCGCACGAGGTCCTCGACCCTTTCGTGGTGGCGCGGGACCCTGCGACGGACTTCCTGCTGGTCAGCACAGCGGATGGGGAGGAGGCGGGTGTGTATTTCAACAGCCCGACCGGCATCACCTTCAACCGCTTCGAAGGACACGGGATCATGGATCTTCTCGCCGTCCTGCTGCGACGGCTGGACGCCGTACTTGTCGTTCCGGGCGGGCCGACGATCCTCCAACGGGACGAGGATCGCGAGCACCTGTTCCCCGCCCTGAGGGACGAGGGGTCTGTCCTCATCGCCCGCACCGGCGCGGAGATCGATCAGGCGATCAAAGCGTCCTGAGCGTGCGAGAAGATGGGCGTTGTCAGTGCGGGGCGGGATGATGACTTTCATGACCGAAAACAGTGCCCTTCATTCTCCTGCCGCCTACGTGGAGGCCGTGACCACCGCCTTGGCGGCTTCGGCCGCGTACTACGGTGACGGCGCCACTCCGCTTGGTGACGACGAGTACGACGGGCTGCTGCGCGCCATCACGGCCTACGAGGAGGCCCATCCGCAGGAGGTGTTGGCCGAGTCGCCGACGGGCAAGGTGGCGGGCGGGGCGGTGCAGGGGGATGTGCCGCACTCGGTGCCGATGCTCTCGCTCGACAACGTCTTCGACGCTGACGAGCTCGCCGAGTGGGCGGCCGGGCTGGAACGCCGTCTGGGTCGGCCGGTGGCGGGGTGGTGTGTGGAGCCGAAACTCGACGGTCTCGCGGTGGCCGCCCGGTACCGGGGTGGCCGGCTCGTTCAGGTCCTCACCCGCGGTGACGGCTTGGCCGGGGAGGACATCACGCACGCCGCCGACGCCGTCTTGGGCCTGCCCCCGGTCCTCACCCGGCCGATCGATGTCGAGTTGCGCGGTGAGGTGCTGCTGACGACAGCGCAGTTCGAGGACGCCAACCGGATCCGGCTCGCCCACGAGGCGACCCCGTTCGCGCATCCGCGTAGCGGAGCGGCGGGCACCTTGCGGGCGAAGGACCGCGCCTACCGGATCGAGTTGACCTTCTTCGCGTACAGCGCGATCGGCCTGGACGACCTCGGCCACGTCGCTCTGCTGGAGACCCTGGCCGCGCTCGGCGCGAACACGGCCGCGAGCACGCCGGCCGCCCCGATGCGGTACGAGACCGTGGAGCAGGTGCAGGAACGTATCGACGTGATCGCCGGCCTGCGCGCGGACCTGCCGTTCGGTATCGACGGTGTCGTCGTCAAGGCCGACACGGCCGCGGACCAACGGCAGGCCGGGAACGGCTCCCGCGCCCCGAGGTGGGCGGTAGCCCGGAAGCTCGCGGCCGAGCACAAGGTGACGCGTCTGCTGGCGGTGGAGTGGAACGTCGGCCGCACCGGGATCATCGCCCCGCGCGCGGTCCTGGAGCCGGTGGTCATCGACGGGGTGACGGTCACCTATGCCACGCTTCACAATCCGTCCGACATCACCCGTCGCGGGCTCATGATCGGCGACCAGGTGTTCGTGTACCGGGCCGGCGAAGTCATCCCGAGGGTCGAGGCCCCCCTGGTCGACCAGCGCACCGGCGCTGAGACCTCGATCGACTTCCCCCAGGCCTGTCCCCGCTGCGGGGACGCGATCGACACCTCCGAGCAGCGGTGGCGGTGCGTGCGCGGCCGCAGCTGCCAGACCGTCGCCTCGGTGATCTACGCCGCCGGCCGCGACCAGCTCGACATCGAAGGCCTCGGCGGTACCCGCGCCATCCAACTCGTCGAAGCAGGCCTGGTCAACGACGTCGCCGACCTCTTCACCCTCACCCGCGAGCAACTCCTCGGGCTGGAGCGCATGGGAGAGACCAGCGCCACCAACCTCCTGGCCGCGATCGAAACCGCCCGCGGGGCCGCATTGGGCCGGGTGTTCTGCGCCCTGGGTGTCCGCGGTACCGGGCGCACGATGTCCCGCCGGATCGCCGCGCACTTCGGCTCGATGGCCGCGATCCGGGCCGCCGACGTGGACACCCTGGCCGAGGTGGACGGCATCGGCACCGAGAAGGCACGCGTCATCGCGGCCGAACTTCTCGAACTCGGCCCGCTCCTCGACAAGCTCCAGGCCCAACAGGTCGGCACGCAGGTCACCGAGGTGCAGAAGGCCACGACCGAGGCGGGCGAGGACGAGGGGCCGGCGGGCGGGCCGTTGGCCGGACAGGCCATCGTGGTGACCGGCTCCATGACCGGCCCCCTCGCGGTGTTGTCCCGGAACGAGATGAACGAGCTGATCGAACGGGCCGGCGGAAAGGCATCGTCGTCGGTGTCCAAGCGCACCACGCTCCTGGTGGCGGGCGAGAAGGCCGGCTCCAAACGCACCAAGGCCGAAGAACTGGGCATCCGCATCCTCGGCCCCGACGAATTCGCCGTCCTTGTTGCCGACTTCCTCCCCGCTCCTTAACCACTCTCAGCCCCCGCCCTCGGCCCGGTAGTCGGTGACCGCGTCCACACTCCTGCCAGATGCTTGTTGTCCGGACCCTGAAGCCGGTGGTATGGGACTTTTCTGTCGTCTGGGAAAGGGGAGGCGAGACGGTCCGCCCGGTCGACGTGCGAAGGGCTCCCGGGCGGACTCCGCTGTCCAGGTTGTCGCCTTGTCCGCCATGGCGCCGGGAACGCGGCCGTGACCTGAGCTGAAAGGGGCGACATCCGAGCTCTCATCCCGGCCGCGGCGGCACTGAGCCTTGGCCGCTGTGACGGCCCCGGCCGCCATAGTGGCCAAGGCTCAGCTGCGCTACCAGTGCTCCAGTAGTACCCGGTCCATCGACGACGCCGTGTACAGCGGTCCGTGGCCCGCTCCCGGCCCCGGGCCGCCTTGCCGGAGCGCGCCCTCTTCGGAGCGGCTCTCTCTCCTCGCGCGCTGCCCGGGCACCTGGGGAGGCGGCCCTGTCGCCGGTGTCCGTGGGACCCCTGGCCCGCTCAACACTGGCCTGCAGGGCCTCCATTTTGGCCTCGACGCGGCCGCACATGTCCTCATGTGCTCGGCCACGGTCTGGGTGTCAGTGGAGCCTCGTATGGTCATTCCATGATCGACGGGTGGAAGGTGCCTGTGGTCAGGGCGTGTGGAGGGTGTCGGGGTGGCGTGGGGGCGTAGGGAGTTGGTGGAGCGGCCGCGGTGGGTGCTGGATCCGCTGGCCGGTGTGGGGCCGGTCCGGTTCGGGATGAGCCAGAGCGAGGTGGAGGCCGTGCTTGCCTTCCCGGAGCTCAGTGGTAGACGGGGGTCGGGCGGCGGCGGGTTCTGTACGCGGTACCGGGGCGAGTGGGAGGGGATGACGTTGATCCACGGCCATGACGGGCTGCTGGCCGCGGTTGCGGTGGACGCCCTGCGCGGCCCGCGCGTATGGGTCGACGACGTCGAGTTGGTCGATCGGGTGCCGTCCCGGGTACGAGAGGACATTCACCGCCTCGCCGGCGAGCGGGGCGTGGAGATTCGGGTGAACTTCAGCGGCGACCCGGAGGTTCCGGCGTGGGGGGTGTCGATGGGTACCGAGGCTGACTGCGGCCCGGACGGTACGCGCAGGGACGGGCTGGTGACGTCGGCGCTGCTCTGCGGGCCGGGCATCGCCGAGGACCCTTACGAGTCCGCGCCGGTCATTCACTGGCGCGACGTCGACAGCAGTATCCCGCCCCGCAGCCCGGGCGTGTGGCCGGTGATCCGCGACGAGGAGCGGCCGCAGTGGGAGTGGACGCCGATGAAGCAGGTCGGGCCGCTCGTCTTCGGGATGAGCCCGCACGAGGTCGCCGCCGTCCTGGGCGAGCAGCCTGCCCACCGGGAAGGCGCGTTCCCGTTCTGGTTCTGGAAGAAGTCCGGCGTGTGGGACCTGAGGACCGATCATTTCCCGGGGGCCGGGGTCAGCGCCCACTACGGAGGGCCGGTGCCCCTGCTCGGCGGCGTCACCGTCCACGGGCGGACCGGGCCTCAGCTCCATTACTGGGGGATCGCGCTCACCGGCATCCCGCCGACCGCGCTGGACGCCGCGATCATCCAGTACGCCGAGGACACCCCGGATGCCTGGCTGAGGTTCTCCTCCAGCGGCGCCGCGGCCCCGGCCGACGTCCAGCTGTCGATCGGCATCGCCCGGACCGGTGATACCTGCGTCAGCGAGCCCAGCTTCTACCAGGCGGACTGGGAGATGCTTTAATCCGGGCGCCAGTTCGTGGCCCGCACAGAGACGCGAGGCGTACGCGAACGATCAGGGCCAGCCAGCCTCCCTGGTCGCAGGGGCCGGCCCGCTCGAACCGGAGCAAGGCCGTCCAGGACCCGGCGGAGTGGCTGCCGCCGGCCCTGGACGCGCTGTTCAGGTACGGCGCCGAGCGGACCGCGACCAAGCTCCGCTGGGGTCTCTCGGTGGACGAGACAGAGCGGGACCGGCTGCTGGACATCGCGGCTGGCTGCGGCGGTACCGACGTGGAGTTCACCCCTGCCCCGTAGGGCAGGGCTGGCCGAAGGGCCGCCTCACCTTGCCGGTGTTGCGGCCCTTCGGCCCTTTTGCCTGCGGAGCCCAGGTTCAGGGAACGCCCTCGGTGACCTCTCACTCAGGCGCACCCTGGGTGTTGGCCGTCTTGTCAGGGAAACCCCCACGTCGGGTAGCGGATCATCGTTAGGATCGCTCGATGGAGAACGACCTTGCCTCATCCGTCCCGGATGCTCCCGTCACCAGCCGGGAGCAGGACGCGGTGCGCCTCCTGCTGTTGATCAGCGGCGCCAGCCAGAAGCCCACAGACCTCGACCTCGCTGACCCCGGTCTCGGCAAAGCAGTTGGGGTGGTCCGTACCCAGGTTCGCCTGCAGAAGTTGGACTTCTGGCTGAGGAACCCCGACTACCTGGCCGATGAGCTGCTCACTGACTACGAGACGAGCAAGGAGCCGGCCCTGCTGGAGCTCGCGGGTCAGATCCTGGACTCCGAGGAACCCGAGGTCCGCCGGTATCCCATGCTGCGCCACCATTTCGGCGCCTACGAGCCTCTCGACGACGCGCTCGCGGTGCTGCGCAGCAGCGGTCTGGTCGTGCGACGCCGGCGGGGGACCGTCAACCACGTGCGCCAGCACGACTACTACCTGACCCAGCACGGCGACCAGGTCGCCCAGCGCGTGGTGAGTGAGGCACCGGTGTTCTCCTACTACGTCGAGCGGGTCGCCCTGGTGGTCGCCCTGGCTGACGGACTGGGCGGCACCGCACTGAAGAAGCGGCAGTATCTGCAGCGCGAGTACGCCGAAGCGGCACGCGGCACGCGCATCGGATCGGTGAGCATCCGGGCCAGGGCCCGACTTGAGGTACTGCGCGCGCAGAGTGCCACCAACGACAACGAGGGGGAGTCGTGAACGAAGCCGAGGAGCCTCTTGCGGCCCGGATCGCTCGGCAGGCCAGGAGCAGCGAGGTCGACGTCCGCGACGTCTTCGCCACCTACGGGCTGCCTCTGACCCTGACTCCCGCCCGCCCGCGGTCACTGCGCCTGTACCGGATGCGCATGGTCGGCCTGCGCACCGGGTCCCTTGAGCCGGGCTCGTTCGACACCACGTTCCGCTTCGACGCCGGCCTGACGGCACTGGTCGCTTCCAATCTGCGGGGCAAGACCAGCGTCCTGGAACTGATCACCTGGTGCCTGCGCGGAACCCCGCGTGACCTCCAGTCGGGGGTCCGGAACTGGATTCGCCACCTGGACCTCGACATCGTCGTGGCCGGCCAGCCCCTCGGCTTCCGCCTGGACTGCATCGACGGCGAGATTGTCCGCGCACAGGTACTGACCGGCCCCGACATAGGCTCGCTAGAAACGGCTCGCACTCCCGACGACACGGGCCAGATCACCGCTCTCATCACCGCCGGCAGCGCCGAGAGCTATGCCCAGCACATCCAGGCCTTCATGCTCGACCGCCTCGACCTGCAGCCCCTGCTCAACACACTCAACGAGACGGGCACCCAGGCCCACGGATGGCCCGCCTACTACGGCGCGATCTACCTGCCCGCCGGCGGCGACAAGGTGCTGCTCGGCGACCAGATGATGGGTGGCCTGCCCGGCCGCCTGCTCCAGGTCTTCCTCGACCTCCCGGCCGCCGCGACCCTGACCCGCGTACGCGCCGCGCATGACGTCAGGAGCTCCACCGCCAAGCGTCGCAACGCCGACGCCCACGGCGCTTTCCAGCAGCGCCGCGAGGAACGCGAACGCAAGGAGAGCGAGCTGCGCGAGGCCCGCGCCCGACTGGCCGCGCTGCCGGGCCCCGGCGAGGACGAATCCCTGACTTCCCTGGCCGCCGAAGCGGCACGACGGGCACGCGAGGTGGCCGACGCCCAGGAGACTTGGGAAGGCCTGATGCGCGTGCACCGGCGCGCGGTGGAACACCGGCGCCGCGAGGAACGTCTGCTGAACGACGTGAGTGAGAGCCTCACCGCCCGGCTCCTTTTCCATGGCCTGGACCCGCAGGCCTGCCCCCGCTGCGACCAGGAGATCGCCGAAGACAGGCGTCTGCAGGAACGCGACCACCACGCCTGCGCCATCTGCGCCCGGCCGGTCACCGGCGAGGACGACAACCCGCAGGAGGTCCAGGACGAGGCACGACTGCGCCTGGAGCAGGCGCAGGAAGCCGAGGCTACCTCCCGTCAGGCGCTGGAAGCCGCCGAGGCCGAACTCGCCCGGCTCACCGACCTGCTTGCAGCCGGCCAAACACGCCTGCGCGAGGCCCAGTCCGTCCTTCTGCTTCCCCAGCGAATCCAGGCCCAAGAAGCGATCCTGCGCCTGGAAGGAGCGCTGTCCGTTCTCCCCGATCTGCCGGAGAACACCGGCGACCCGTACGAGAGCACGATCGTCAACGTCCTCAAGGCCGGCGTTGCCGTCCTGGACAGCGACAGCAAGTCCGCTGCCGAGCGACTGTTCGAGGACGTCAACAAGGAGATCGCCGACCTCGGACGCCGCTTCGGCATCACCTCCCTGGAAAAGGTGGAGATCAACCGCGCCGCCCAGCTGAAGGTCATCAAGGACGGCGGAGTCGCCGACTACTTCAGCAAGCTGTCCGCGGGCGAGCGGCTGCGCCTGCGTATCGCCGTGGTCATCGCGCTGCTGCGGGTCGGAGCGGCACATGGCCTGTCCACCCACCCGGGCCTGCTGCTGATCGACAGCCCCAAGGCCGAGGAAATCCAGGACCTCGACGCCCACAGCCTGGTCACGGAACTGGCGAAACTGGCTGACGAGAACAGCTTGCAGGTGCTGATCACCACCGCCGACTTCACCCTTGCCAACGGGGTACTGCCCAAGGACCGTATCGTCGAGGTAGCCGAGGGCCGCCCCATGTGGTGAACACAGCTTCTCACCCCACAAAACACGATCAGGACAGGAGAGGGCGGCATGGGTCTGGCCGAGCAGCTCAGCGCCCTGGCCGAACAAGGCCGGGAGATCACGTTCGCTGGTCTCGGTATGCCCGCCGATGCCGTCCGTGCCGAGATGGAAACGGTCGCGGCAGGCCCCTACGCCCCCCTGCTGGCCGAAGCGGTCACCCACGCATTCGACCACGCCGAAGCCGACTGGCACGACATCGCAGGTACATTCCCCGGCGGATTCGCCCACCAGTCCAGCTTCCTGCACACCACCGCGACCCTCGAAACACTCCTCGCCAGCGCCTCCGCCACACAGCAGCTCGCCAGAACCCTCAATGCAGCACTCCTCAACGACTTCAACGCGGTGACAGGCACCCAGCCGCTGCTCGCCGCAGCCCGCCTGGAAGGCGCGGTCCGCCTCGCGGTAGCCAAATCGGTCAACCCCTACCAGGTCTGGGGAATCCTGGAGGAACTCGAACAGAGCGACACTCCAGAAGACCTCACCGAACGCCTGCCTCGCATCATCGGCCTGGGATTGGACAGCTGGTCCAGCCACGAGCAAGCCATCACCGCCACCCTGCGCTCCTACCTCGAACGCCTCTCCAACGACGAAGCCAGCGACATCGACGCCTTCGTCGAACTGGGATACGACCGGCTGCGCATCGCGCTCACCTCCCGCACCGTGGCCGACGTCATCGACCACCTTCAGGCCGCCCACACCTGGTTCACCACAGCAGACGCCGCCGAGGAAGCCCGCCACGACGCCCGCGCCTATGCCGCCGTGTGCGACGCCCTCCTCGCGTTCACCGCCGGCCAGAGCACCAGACTCAACGAAGCCGCCGACCGGCTCGCGGCCACCCTCGACCAGCGGCACGCCTGGAGCTGGGGCATGCACCAACCCGCCTGGCTGCAACCGCAGAAGGCCGCCGAAGTCGCGTGGGAACACCTCGTACTACAGCTGAAACATGCTGCCGAATACCTGCAGGACGCCGTCTGGATGGAACCCTGGGGAGCACTCGACCACGTCCTGACCGCCTACCAGGCAGCCCGCACCGTCTGCCCTGTCGGCTCAGCGGAACACGGAATGTCCCTCCTCGTCGAACCCGCCATCGAAGACACCTTCCTGCGCCAGCAGTCTCTCCTCGCCCAGCTCCGCCGCGCTGTCAACGAACCGGATACCCACCCCACCACGGGCTTCGACCAGGAGACCGCGTCCAAACTCTTGACCCGCGTGGAACAGCAACTGACGGCACGGCCCTCGGGCCGGCGGGAGCACGGAAGCCCCGCGGGCGCCGGCGCCGAGGAACCGCCCGGTGAAGAGGAGACCGAACGCGCCCACCGACTGGCCCCCGCGGCAGTAAAAGCACTCGGACGTGACTTCACCGCCCGACTCGCCCGCAGAAGCACCGACGACGACCTGAAGGCGATCGACGACCTGGCCTATCACGCAGACCTCACCCGGCTACACAACTCCGACCCCGTCGTGGTGCCGCTGCTCAACCGTCTCCTGCACGGCCTGGAAGCCTTCCCCGACTTCGTCGGAGAGACCCGGCGGACCTTCACCGTCCTGGTCGGCCAGACCGTCCACTTCCTCAGGGCCGCAGCCGACCTGGACACCGCCACTGCCTTCGGCGAGGGGCGGACCGGCCCGGACGGTAAACGCATCAAGTTCCGTGACTACCGGCGGCGCTTCGACAAAGCCGACGGCGACCTGGTCCCCGTCGAAGGAGACCTGCAGCAGCACTTCTACACCTGGCTCCTCAGCGGCCAGATTGGCCACCTGGTTCAGGTCGAAGCAGTCAACCGGGCCCTTGGACGGGCCGACATCCTCGTCCACTTCGGATCCCGCCAGTACCTGACCGAGATCAAGAAGAACCACACCAGCAACGACCGGGCCTACCTGGAGAAGCGATACATGGCCCAAGCCGCCGAATACACCAACACCACCGCCCCCTTTGGCCAGCTGCTCGTACTGGACCTCACCGAGAAGAAGAAGGCTGGCACCCTCCGTGTCGACGAGATGACCTGGCTGGCCAAGCACCGTCCGCCGAACGCCCAGATCGACCGCGCGGTCGTGGCAGCCGTCGTCACCGGCAACCGCTACACCCCCAGCGATTTCTCGGCGTAGCAACCAAGCCAAGCCGGTTGCGCAGCCACACAGGGCACACGCGCGCCCCGGCGGGGGCACCGTCCGGCTGGCTTTTCTCACCACCAGCCGTCAGATCGGCACGCCCTGTTATCGAAAAGGTGTTCCGTGCCAGGTGGGATGCGGGTTGCTGTCCCTGCACGCAAGATCCCTTCAGGGGGGAGCACCACATGCACGTCGCCGAATCCGAAGCCCGCCCTGGGCGTCCGCCCGGTGTCACCAGCCCGGGCCCGGACGGACTCACCACCCGCCAGGCCGCCATCGTCGCCTTCATTGAGCGGACCGTCGCCCGCAAGGGCTATCCGCCCTCGATGAGGGAGATTGGCGAAGGCGTCCACCTCCGGAGCACCTCCTCCGTCGCGCATCAGCTCATGGTGTTGGAAAAGAAGGGCGCGCTCTACCGGGACCCGCACCGCCCCCGTGCCTACCGCGTCCGGCGCAGCCGAGCCAGCGACCAGTTCGGCACGGTTCCGGAGGCCGTCCAGGTTCCGCTCGTCGGCCGCATCGCCGCTGGCGCGCCGATCCTCGCCGATGAAGTCGTCGAAGATGTCCTGCCGCTGCCGCGGCACCTCGTCGGCGAGGGCGAACTGTTCGCGCTGAAGGTCGTCGGCGACAGCATGATCGACGCCGCCGTCTGCGGGCTGGCGGACGCGGCACGGCCACCCGACGCCTCAAGTCGACAGTTCGCGTGCGGTCCGTGCCTGACAGACACGGACCGCAGTCAGGTGTTGCGTTGAAGAATGTGAGGACCGTGGGATCCGCGTCACCGTCTACCTCACTCGAACGCTGCTTCGAGTCGTTCGAGGAACTCGCCGAACGTCTCATCGAAGTCACGTTGCTCGCGCGTCAGGATCCTGGTCACGACGTTCCACCTCTGTGTGTTGTCGCCGCACAGCTTGAAGAAGGCTTCTGCCGCCAGGGCATGCTCGTAGTCGCTGAGAACGATGCGGGCACGGATCTGCGCCACCAGGTCGTCTGTGCGGTGCCGGGAGTTGATGACCGTGTATTCGACCTGGTCGAAGAACGCCCCGCGGTGGTCCTTCACTGCGTCGAGCCAGGTCTGCATGACCGCAGCGGGGTCGTCGTGACCGTCGAGTTCCTCGTCGCTCAGGAGTCGGGGCACCGGGTCGGCCTTCTCCGGGCTGATGGTCGCCGCGTGGCTGGCTGCCGCCTCCTTGAGCCAGGCCGGAACGTCGGCGTCGGCGACGAGCCATCGCACCTCGACGGAGTGGAGCTCCTCCAGTACCTCAAGGGCCAGCCGGCGATCAAGGTGAGGGTTTCCGGCGAGGGCGGCGAGGGCGCTGATGCGGTGGTCGTTGTTGAGCAACCGCCTCGGGGGTACTGGTTCATCCCCGTCAAAGGCCGAGCGCCTTTCAACCGCGGTCGGCTCGGCCAGCCCGATGACGGCCGCCCAGACCTTGGCGAGGTCCTTGCCGCTGGCGCTGGTGAGCGCCAGGGCGTGGGCCAGGGAGGTCACTTCATGGTCATGAAGGCGCCGCAGTGAAGTCGCGTGCAGGAGCCGGCCGCGCCCCAGACATTCGGCGCTCGCCGCGTGGAGGTGTTCCGCGGCGATCTCTCGCAGCCGAGGATGCCTGTGGACGCGGTCGCTGATGTGCCGCAGCCGTGTGCGCTGGCTGGACTGCGGCTTGGCCAGGTCTGCCCACTCGCTCAGGGGCACGGCCGCCCCGCACGCGGCGAGGACGTCATCGGTGAGCTTCGCGGTGTCCACATGATCCAGAAGGGTGTGCTGGACGGTCGTGCCGTGCTTGGGGTCCTTCACCAGGTCAGGCCAGCGCTCCGGACACCTTTCCAGGATCAGAGCGAGGATCCCGTAGGCGGGCCATCGTGCGGGTCCCCCGTACCGGTTAGCCGTCTCCCGCGTGCGATCGATGACGAAGCCCTCCAGTTGGGCGGTGAAACAGGTCAGCGCGCGCAGCAGGATCGCGTCGAACAGGAAGCCGGGCACCGACGGCAGCTCGTAGGACTCCTCCGGGTGGGGGCTCCCGGCGGCCAGCAGGATCCCCATGAGTTCCTGGACATCGGCGCCCTCCACGAGTTCGGTGACCACGTCACGATGCCGGTCGTGTCGAGCGAGAGCCGCCACCAGCTCGGCTTCGACCGCATGGTGGCGACGTACCGCGGTGACGTCGCGCCCGCCCACCAGGCCCTGGCGAACCAGCTTGGGGATCTCACTGCGCGACTGTGCGATCAACCGGTCTCGAAGGCCCTGCTCCTCAACCCTGCGGAACAAGGCCGGCAGGGCCCGAGTGAACTCCGTCTCCTGCCAACCGGGATCGAAGCCCTCGGGGCCGGGCACCAACCCCTCCACCACCGCCTCGAACGCGGCCTGCGGCAGATCCTCCCGTTGAGCCAGTTGAACCCACATCCGGTACTCCGACTTGTTCACCGCCATGCTTGCCCTCCCCGACAGTCCCGCACTGGGACAGCACGGTATGCCGTGCATGCCCGATGCGGGCGGTCATTGGAAAATGCCCGGCGACCCCCCGGCCAGGCGCCGGGGAACCGCGTGCCCGTATCTGGACAGCCGCGCCCGCTACCGCCGACACAGGGTTCCTTTTGGGCTGGTTGCTTCTCGGCCAAAGCGGGTGGAGAACAGGGCAGGAGCTGCAGAACTGGCCATAGAGGCCTCCAGGGCGCCTCATGATCGGCCGGGAGCCATCACGGCTCGCGCGGAACGGTGAGGAGCAGCGGCATGGCCGTGAGCAGCATCTATCTGACCAAGCTCGAAGTGCAGCGCATGCTGGGCGTGAACGCGTTCGGCATGTGGCGACTGGCTCGGAAGTACGAAAAGTTTCCGAAACCCGACCAGAAGGCGCGCCGCCCGGTCAACCAGGACTCCGAGGAAGTGTGGGCCGGCACCCAGGTCTATTCGTGGGCCGCCGCGACCGATGAGTTCGCGCACCGCGGCGCCCTCCTGCTGCGCCCACTGCCACAGGAGCCGGCACCGGGTCGATGGGCCGGATACAGGGACACACCCCACGGACCCGCCATGGACTGGGACACCGGCCTCGGCACCATCCGCATCCTGCACAGCACCGAACACGAGGCCGCTACCGAAGCCGCCAGCGCCCTCGCCCGCAGTGGCAACAAGGACGGCATCGCCACGGTCTGCGCGCTGTTCGGCGACGTCGGATTCCGCGGGCCTGCCCTGGTCGCCGCGGACACCGCGCACCCGGCGATCGAATACGAGGCGAGTTGGGGTGACGTCGGGGAACTCGTCGGTCAGGTACTTCCCTGGTGGCCCGGCCTGCTGCGCCAATCCACGCTGATTCGGGAGTGGAGGCCCGGCGCCGCGCCGACAGAAGTCGAGGTACTGGCCAACGACGACGAGCGAATCCTCCGTCGGACCGCAGCCAACCCAAATCTCGACGTGACCTCGCGGGCGGCCGCGACGGACATGGCCAACACCATCCGGAACGAGCGAACCCAGCACGCGGCTCTCGAAGTGCGGATCTTCTGCAAGGAGGGCTACGGGGAGACCCCCAACCAGGTCGTTGCAGGCGCGGTGCCCGATACCCGACGCCACCCGCTGCCCGTAGTGGAAGACCGGGAACTCATGCGTCCCGGGTGGCAGAAGGTCGCCCTGCGCACGGACTCCGACGCCGTCGCGGCCCTTGAGATCGCCCTCGGCCGTGAACCAGACCTGCTGCCCTTCGGCGCCGTCACAGACGTTCCGGTAACACCGGGCACTGTAAGTTCCCGGTGGACCCAACGTCTGACGATGTGCGACCCCACCGCCGCCCACGCGGTACTCGCCAGCGGAGCGAAAGCCGAGGCCTTCCTCATCGACCCGCTGACCGACATGCCCGTACTCCGTACCACCGCCGAAGACGGCACGCCCGTCTTGCGGTTCTACGCCCCGTTGTCCCTACCCGGCGGGGCCGAACTCACCAAGATCGTCTTGCACCACACGGTGTGGGTGGTCACCAGCGACGGCCACACCCATCCCGCCCCGTGCGCACCGACAGAGCACCTGTGGTGGGGAGACGGCTGGGGAGATCGCCCCAGCGAGGCCGCCTCCGTCGTCAACCAACTCCTGGACCGGCTCGACACCACCCTCCATCTGGACGAGCACTGGAAAGCCCCCAAGGGCCTGATCGACCTCTTCAACGAGAACCACGACGAGGGCGCCGAACTCAGCCGCGCCACCCTCCTGCAAGCCCGCATGACCCCACCACGTGCACGCTGACCGTCTCTCCGGCGCGTGGATGACCAGGAGGGCGGCGGGTCAGGTTCGGGCGACACCGTAGCCGGTGTCGTTGAGGGCGGCCGTCCAGACCTCGCGGTTGAACCACTTGGTGATGTCGGGTTGCATCGCGGTGACGGTGTCCATCCGGGCTTGCCAGTCGGTGCCGGTGGGCCGCTTGTCCTGGCAGCCGGTGCAGCCGTCCTCGCCGTGGATGTGGCCGGCCATCCAGGCGTTGACGGCGACGTTGACGATGACGTTGTACAGGTCGCCGCCGCTTTCCTCCAGGGCGTCAGGCACGCTCCCGAGGATGAGGGCCAGTTCCGGGTTGTCGATCGGCGGCATCGGCGCGCGCCCGACATCTCCGGGCGTGCTGTCGGCCTCGGCCGTCTGCCGCTGCTGGGCGATGCTGGCCGCGAGGCCGGCCGGGTCGAAGTACCGTCAGGCGGAGCGTTCCTGGATTCCGAGCTGGGTGGCGACGGCGCGGATGTTCCGCTCGATGGTGTCGGCGACCGTGCCCGACCGGACGGTCACCCCTCGGTGGGCCAACTGGGCCAGAGTCTCGGCGACCGCTTCCCTGAACGCCTTGGGGTTCCTCATGGACGCCATTTTTCAGGAACGCGCACGGCGTTGGCGAGTTGAGGCCCGGATAGTCCCGCTTCAGGGGTGCGGTCAGCCACCGTCGGGACGCCTGGCGGGCCACGTCTCGGTGAACGCCCGGAGCCGGCCTCGTTGGCGTTCCTCCTGCGCGATGCGGGCGTCGAGCACGGACTGATCGACATAGGGAGCGACGGCGGCGAGGACCAGGCGCTGGAGCTCCGCGGGATCGAGCGCCTCGACCTCCCACTGCACGGGTTGGTCGACGTCGAGTCCATACCGTTGGGCGAAACCCGCCCACCGAGGGTCTCCTGCCTTCCCCGCGGCTGCGGGCAGCTCGTAGTCGCGGACCTGGTCGTGCGTCAGCAGGACGCGTTCCACGTGGCTCCAGCAGGCCGTGCGGGCCACCCAATCCCGCTCGATGTCGGCTCCCGAGGCGTCGAAGTCCCCGACGTAGAGCAGCACGGCCGGCCGCTCGTCCCGGGCCGTGCGCTCGCGTACGACCTGGACGTAGCTCTGGCTGCCGAAGCCGCGGACGACCAGCACGGGGATGCCCGGGCGCTCCAGCCAGCCCCGCAGCTGGGCCCTCAAGGTGTCCTTCTCGCAGGCCAGGTAGAGGGCGGTCGCCTGGCCTGCGGTCCGATCCAGGGCGAACCAGTCGGGAGCCGCCCGGAGGAAGGCGCCGGCGTCCGGCCACGCCGGTGGTACGTGCACCTCGCGCAGCGGGTCGATGAGGTCGGGGAACCGCTCCTCGCGGCGAGCCTGGGCGAGGCGGGCGGACAGGCGCCGGTACGCGGGCGCGGTGTGCGGGATCAGCCCTTCGACGACGAGTCGGTAGTACGCCTGGCGGAGAGTGCAGCCGCCGACCTCGTCGTAGCCGGTGACGATGTCGGCGGCACGGGCCACGATCCGCGGCCACTGGAGTCGAGTCACACCGGTACATGTACCCTTCGGCCGGCCCGAGGACGTGCTGCGGCCCACGGACACGCGGATGGCCCCCAACGCCGCAATGCCACACCATCACCGTTGAGCCGGCCCGCGTCCGGGTCTCCGCGTCGCCGGGCCGTGCGGCCGCACGGTGCAGCAGTGCCGATCTCGGCGACGAGTGCACCCCAGGGCGCGCGCTGCGGTCCCGCCGCTGACAGGCCGGTCTCCGGGGCGGTTTGGGGCAAAGAATGGGGTCCGATCAGCCCCGATAGTGATTCACGAGTGGTATAGTTGTCTTGTTGGTCGACGGTGGCAGTCGGTCAACAAGCCGAATCCGTATCTCACTCCCCAGGGAGAGCTATGACCACGTCCAACACGCAGGTCGCTACCTCCGACACCGCGAAGAAGGAGGAAAAGCAGCCCGTAAAGCCGACGGCCCACTTCGCCGGAACTCACGCGGAAATCATTGGAGCCCTGAATTTCGCAGAATTCGGAATTGCGCCGAAGGCGCAGCCGCCCGCGCAGCGCGGTGTGCTGATCGAGACCGGCCGGGACCGGATCGTCTTCAGCGCCTACGACTTCGACATCGCCGTGTCGGTCACGGTTCCGGCGGCGACACCGCCTGAGACGGGCTCCTCGCTGGTCGACTTCACGGAGCTGAAAAGGACGCTCACGGCCATGGTCGCCGGGGAGACCAAGGCGGTCGCGGCCCGGACCCGCGTGTCGCTGGCCGGAGATCTACTGGCCACCGAGCACCTCACGGTGCCCGTCACCACGTACGACGTCCACGAGTACGCGCGCCCGCTGGATGCCGTGCCCGCCATGGCCACCATGGACGCGCAGGTCTTCCTTCGCCAGCTGAACCGAGTCCTGCCCGCAGCGGGCCGCGACGACACGCTGCCAGCGCTCACCGGCATCCAGATCACGCTGGACGGCGGCACGCTCACTATGGCCACCACGGACCGCTACCGCTTCGCCGTCGCGGAAGTCCCCGTCACCGCCACCGCGCAGCCGCCGGCGAAGCCGCTGAACGGGCTCATCCCGGCCGCCACCCTTTCCGCCCTGGCCAAGTGCCTGAAGTCCCACGACGGGCCTGTGGGGATCGGCATCCTCGAAGACACCCGCGCCGCCGGGGACGTCACAGCCGACCGCCCCGTCCCGCGTGCCACGCTGTCTCTGGGCGCAGCCACCATCACCATCCGCTCGATGGACGCCAGCTTCCCCAAGTACGCGAAGCTGTTTCCCGAGACGTCCGAAACGGCCGTCCGGCTGGACCGCGCCACGACCGTACGGGCGACGAAGAAGTGCCAGGCGATCCTGACCGCGAAGGGGCTCAAGAACGCCCCCGTGGTGTTCTCCTGGGACGCCGGCGGAAACCTCACGCTCGCCCCGGTCCTGGCCGAAGACGCGGCCCGAGCCAAGGGCATGCCCCTCCCGATGACCGTCACCGGCGGCATTGGCGAGAACCTGAACGGCGGCCTCGCAGCGTTCAACCCCTCCTTCCTGCTCGACACGCTCAACGCGTTCACCGGCGACACCGTCACGCTGCATTTGGGCCCGATGAAGGACGGGCATCTCAGCAAGCCCGGGCTCTTCACCGAGGGCCCCGAGATGACCGGCCAGGACTACAAGCACCTGTTGATGCACGTCCGACTGGTCTGAACAAACCTGTGGGGGTGGGGCCAACGGGACCCACCCCCCCCGCACCCCCTCCGGCGGGGAGTGGCACCCCGCCGGGTCCGAAGACACACCACACGGGAGGTACCCCAATGGCCTGGATGCTCGACTGGAGAGGAACCCCGATCATCCGCGGGTCTCACGTCCTCTTCCCCCGGAAGTGGGGACGCAGCGCCCACTCGACAGAGATGGCCGAAGGCGTCGTCCAGCGCCTTACCCCAACCGGCCGGATCACTGTTGACGTCCTTCGCTCCTCCCGCCCGCGAGAGGGCGGCGGAACCGCCCGCACCCGCTACGCCGTCCCGGCGCACAGCGTGACGGTCGTGCCTGATGCAGCCGGCCTCCGTACCGGAGGCGGACCGGGCAATGTCGAGCCGGGCCCCACGCCCGAGACGCTCTCCTCGACCTCGCCCGTCGAGCTCCTGACCGTCGACGGAACGGACTACGGGCCCTACCCCGGGCAACCCGTGGCGGCGACGCGATCCCCCTACGACACCTATCTGTTCACGGGCGAGACCGCCCGGCACATCGTCGACGACCTGCACCGGGACGACTGCGGCCTCAGCGCTGCATTCGAGGACGACGGAACGCTCACGTTCACGTGGGACGCGACGTACCGGGACGAGCCCGGCGTCGAGAGCGTCACGCCGGACGCCCACGGCCGCTACGCGATCGGAGGACTCTGGCCGTGGGACAACTGGACCGAGGCCGACGGGACGCCGTCTCGGACCTGACCAAGTACCACCCGACCCGGCGCGGGCCTGCGTCACCCGTGAGGGTCTGCCCGTCCCGCACGCCGACGCGCCCGCCCCGGCACCGCCCCGGCCCCGCCCCGGCCCCGCCCCGGCACCGCCCCGGCCCCGCCCCGGCACCGCCCCGGCACCGCCCCGGCACCGCCCCGGCACCGCCCCGGCCCCGTCCCGGGGCGGTGCCGGGCGCGGCCGCGAACCTGGGACGCGCCCTCAACTCGCGCACGCTGGCACGTGCATCAGGCACTCCGCCCGGACCTGACAGTGATCGGCATCCAGCCGGTCCTTCTGTCAATGCCGGCACACCGGACGCCAGCAGCCCGACCAGGCCCCACGGTGCCTACTAACCGGCCTCCGGCCAAGCTCG
The DNA here is from genome assembly GCF_041431415.1 of Streptomyces sp. NBC_00513. GTDB lineage: Bacteria > Actinomycetota > Actinomycetes > Streptomycetales > Streptomycetaceae > Streptomyces. Next base: position 7,967 of record NZ_CP107846.1, on the reverse strand, counting down.
GCGCCAACGCCTTGCCAGGCGCCCCGACGAGGTCGAAGCCGACGCACACCGGAGCGCCCGACCCGCCCCCGGCTTCACCCCCAAGAGTGAATTCGCCCCCTCGCGTACGCGGGCGGGGATCTGGCGGTGCACGCCCAACTGCCGGACAAGCATGGGCCATTGACAACAAAAGGGATCTTTCGCAATCTTTCGGGCGTGGCTCCAGACGGGGGCCCGGAGAGGAGCTCGTGATGGGCAAGCAGCGGGAGTTCTACGACGAGCAGGCGGCGGCCGGGAGGCTCGGAGTCCCATTGGCCGCCTGGCGGTGGGCGGCAGGGTCCGGACTGGTCCCGCCGGCCGACGCGGGCCCGGGGCAGTGGTCGCGGTCCGCGGTCGACGCGGTGGACACGGAAGGTGTCCGCGCGGCGCTGCGCGGGCCGATGGGCGCAGGGCAGGCGGCGGACCGGCTGACCGAGGCCCTGGGCGAACCGCTGCCGCGGTGCCGGACGCGGGTGACCGCCGCAGCGGTCGGACACCTGGTCAAGGCGGGCCTGCTGGTCTGGCTCGGAGGGGAAGCGACGTGCCCCGACGTCCACCCAGACCAGGTGGCCGCCCTCGCCCGCCGCCGCGACCTGCCGGCGGTGCTCGACCGCCACGTCCCCCTGGGCCCGGACCAGGCCGCGGTCCGGCTCGGCGTGCGCAGGGTCGACTTCGATCAAATCGTCCGTCTCGGGTGGATTTCCCAGGTCAGCTCCGTGACGATCGACTACAAGTCCCACGGCGGCTGGACCATGGTCGCCCTGTACTCGGGGGTTGATCTGGCGCTGCTTCCCGTCCTTCGGCCCGGAGTCGACTGGGAAGCGCTGCGCACGGTGGCCTCGGGCCGCCGCTCGCCGCTCGCGCGCCTCACACCGGTCACGCCGGGGCGGGACGTGGTGCTGCTGGCGGAAGTGGCGAGGATCGCCCGAGTGGGCCGCGCGGCGGTGGTGAACTGGCGCCGGAGGCATTCCGACTTCCCGGACCCGGTGGGCGGGACGGACGTGCACCCGGAATTCGACCGCCGCGCCATGGCCGCCTGGCTCCTCGACCACGACAAGATCGACATCCCCTCGCAGACGCCGCCGGCCATGATGCTCCTCGACGGCGCCGAAGGTCCGACCCGGCTCCGCCTCGACGGCCCGCGGCTGCTCCTGGCGGACAACGCCGAGGAAGAGGACCAGCTGTCGGGCTGGACCACCGACGCCGACGCCGACGCGCTAGCCGAGCTGACGGCCGGAACGTTCGGAGCGTCACTGCGCCGGCTGATCGTGCCGGGCGCGGATCCACTGGCGGTACCCGGCGAGGTGCGGGTGATCGACCGGTTCAGGAGCGGATCGGGCGGGCTGAAGGTGACCCTGGCGTGGCCAGCCGCCCTCCGGGGTGCCGCCTCGGACAGGCAGGCGGGCGGAGTGGTTCGCCACGGGCTGGCGTACGCGGGATCGGGAGAGGCCTGCGCGTGCAAGCGCCACGCCTGCGGCGGCGTCGTCCCCGTCCCCTGGTGTGAAGAGCACGGCGCGTCTGTCGAGCCGGTCATGGAATGGCACCCGGGCGGTGGAATCCGCTGCGCAGACCTGGCTCGTAGCCGGAGCGCTGCCGCCGCCGGTGCCCCGTCCGGGGTCTGATCAGGCTGGGGCGGGGGCCCGGCGGACGAGCCGGGCCCCGCCTGGGCAGCGGGGCTCCGGCGGTGCGGACACCAGCAACTTCAGCCGCCCAGAAGGTGCAAACCAAGCCTCGAAAGTGAAAGTGATATGTGCATGGTATAGTTATCTCAATGATCGGTGGTGGCAGCCGACCAAACCCGAAGACACGATCGAGAGGATCTCAGATGACCATGGCGACGACGGATCGTTACGACCCCGCACCCGGCACCGAGTACCCGTTCTCCATCTCGGACATCGCACGCCAGGCGGTCAAGCTCCTCGGTGACGACTGGCATGCCGAGTCCGGCTACTGGGGCGTGACCGGCGAGATCACCACCCAGGACGGTGCCCGGTTCATCGTCGGCGTGGACCACGAGGGAGACCTCTACGTCCACGCGGACAAGCACGCCGAGCCGACCTTCCTCTTCGAGTACTTCGACGGCATCAGCGCCTCGGACGGCGTGGAGGAAGTCACCAAGCGCGTCGTCGCGGTGATCAGCGACATCGCCTGACGCGCGTCCCTCAGCCGGTGTTGACGGCACAGTCTGGCAAGCGCTGCAGCACTCCCCCGGCCGATGGGTCCGGGAGAGTGCTGCTGCGCTAGGCCTTGGTCGAAGCGGACAAGGTGGAGCTCGTCCGGACAACCGGCTGGGCCAGGGCGACAGGTCGGGAATGATCGGGGCATGACCGATGACCTCCCCGACGGTCCGGCCCCCGAGCCAGCGCCGCGCGACCACCGCCAGGACGATCTCAGTACGTTGGCGGCTGCGCGCCAGCGCACCGTGGACGAGCACATGTTCACCGCGCCCGGGCTGCCGGGGACGTTCCGACTGCAGTTGTTCACTGCCCCCGGGGCGCGCTCCGTTGCCGTAGTCACCCAGCACGCCGGTGAGGGAATGAGCCTGATGAACGGCGCGGAGAGATTCGCGGCCGCGGTGTGGGAGCGGCACTGCCCCGAGGAGGCCCTCCCGCCGGTGTGGGTGGAGCGCCAGCTGTGGCGGGAGGGATCGATCCAGGAGACCCGCTTCCGACGGGTGGTGTTCGCCGAGGCCAGCCGCTACCGGTTGCGCCGCCCACGGTGGTCTGCAATCACTGAGGAGCAGCTCGACGCCCTGGTTGGGGGCGCGGTCGAGACCGGCCGCGGCGCCAGCTACGTGCCGCGCCTCGCCGAGCCCGACCCGCAGATGCTGTTCGAGGAGTTCGCGGTGACCTGCCTTGCTCGCCCCCGCCCGTTCCGCGAGCCCCACTGCATGCCGGCCGGGGTGCCCTGGTGGCGGCGCTGGGTGCGGCAGGTAGTGCCGCGGGATACCACCCGTACGTGCTGCTGGTACCACGGCGGAGACTGGCACCGGGTCAACGCGATGGCGCTGCAGGTGCTCCGCGATGCCCGCGCGCAGTCCGTGGGAGCCGAGGACGTGCAGGAGTTCGCCGTGGCGTACGCAGCATCGGTCGGCGCTACCGACTGGGAGACCGATGCCCTGGCCACCCTGTTCAGCACGTGGGACGCGATCCAGCCCGACAGCGAAGGGGGCTACATCAACGGGCAACACCGCTCCCAGGCCATGCTGGAGGCGGGCGTACGCCGCACCGTCGTCCTGCGCCACGTCTATGAGGCGTAGCCCCGCTTAGGGCGCCAGTCCGCGGCTATTCCGCGCGGCGCCGGCCGACTGACCCCGGCACTGTGCCTGCCGGGGTCAGGGCGGAGGGACATGTGATGCCTGCGCCGGGGGGCGTGATCGCTTATGCGTCGGTGCTCTCGCCGGGGGTCGGTGTCTCCGTGGTTTGGGGCGCTGGCTTGGCGGCGGCGCGGCGGGCGTGCCACTTGTCGTAGAGCACGGTCCCGGCCACGCCGGCGCCGGTGAGGGCGGCGCCAATGATGACGCCCTGCCCACGGTAGAAGTACCGCAGCGCGACGGGGCCGCCCCGCTTGCCGGCTTCTTTGGCGAGTTCCGCGTAGACCCACGTCATGGTCTGCCTCAGTTCGTGTCGCTCGGTCGGGACGGCTCGATGATCGCAGGACGGCGGCAGGCGGGTGGAACAGTTCACGACTTCCGTCCGTCACACGGTGTGGACGCCTCCGCCATCGAGGGTGCGCGCAGCCGGGATGCCGGGCGGACGCCGTAGCCGCCGCCCTGGGCGTGGTAGCTGCGGGCCGCTGGGGGATGAGTCGAGTGCGGCGCGGGCCCCTCACCCGCGCGGAATGGGTGAGCGCCCTACTCGCCGGCGGATCGGCCAGCCTGGGCAGCATCGTGACTGGCCTCTTCGTCTGGCGCGGGCCACGGGGAGGCTGCCAGGGCTGGCCACGTCGGCTAACGGATGTCTCAGAACGCCAGCGCATGGCGGGCGACGTACGGCACGGTTTGACTATGACGACGCTGCCGTTCGTGCTCACCACCTCAGGTAAGTGGGTTCAGCTGGAAAGCGACCCACTTGCCCCCTTTCGGCACCTCGACGACTGGGACGAGGAAGTCAAAAACGCGGGCTACGACAGGTGGGGCGGCCTTGGTCGTCGTGACGACAATCCTCTGTGGCTGGAGATCTACCGTCTGCGCACCGATAAGGAAGGCAGTGCACCCTGCTTCCTCGTCGTCCTGTCGAATAGCGGCTACTACGAAGTGCTGTACGCCGAGAGCGCGCCTGCGCTGATGGAGCTCCAGTCCCGATGGGCACCAGCGATTCAGGCGGCTGCCGTGGCCGACCTTCTCGGAAGGCTCGACGACAGCAGTTCGAAACACGGATTTGCCGGACTGGTGCGGAAGGCATTGACGTAGCGCTCACTCAACGCTGACGGCTGACGGCCGGCGGCCGAGCACAGGCGCGGCTGGTCGAGCTGCGGCTGGAAGCTGGTTGAGTTCTATGCCAAGCCGCTCAACGCCGCCGAGATCTTCAACGCGTACTGCATGGACGTGAGGACGGGTGAGGTGATCGCTCCGGAGTGGGGCGTGGAGTACGCGGCTGCGCCTCGCCTGAAGGTCTGATCTGCGGCTCTGGGGTGCGGGCGGAACGGCCCGCACCCGGATGGGTAGGGCCGGGCCCCCGGGGGCGGACGTCGGTAGCCCGGCCTACTCTTTGTCGCCGGGCTCCTGCTGCAAGTTGCGGACGGCCTCTGCGATCTGCTCATGTAAGGTTCCGGCGCGGGGCTGGTTGTAACAGGTCAGTACCAGCAACCCAGTCAGTCCAACACACGGCGCCCCTGCCTCGCATGATGCGGCATGCAACCAGAAGCGATAGCCGCGTTCGTGGCATCGGGCGCGGCGGTCCTCGGCGTCCCGGCGGCACTGATCGTCGGGTTACGGCAAGCCCGCGCCGCCCACCACGCGGCCGAAGTCGCTGCCCGGACCACACGACACCAGTGGCGCGACAACAACCAACGCCAAGCCGCCGTCGACTTTGTCCTGGCGGTGGAGGAGCAGCTGGAGACCATCCGGGCCGTGCGCATTGCTCAAGAGCCCTTCGACCTGGAGGCCGTCAAGCAGCTGCGCCGCAATCTGGAGAAGGCCCTGTCCATCGTGAGGATCGAAGGACCGCCGGCCCTTGCCGACCACGCGACCGCGGTACGCGTGGCCCTGAACAGCGCCACGCTCGATGTGATGGGCGCCCACCGCCGGGACGTTCCAAGGATGATCCTGCGTCAGGCCGCGTACGAGGGGAATCAGACCGCGAAGGAAGTCCTGTCCCGGGTCGGCTCCAGGCGCCGGCCGCCTGACTTCACGCTGTGGGAGGCCTTGCGGGAAACCGGGCTGCTCACCCGACAACAACAGAGCTCGTTTGCTCGTCGGGCGCGGACAGGGTCCCGAGGACGCAGTTTCAGCTTCGGCGACGCGTACGTGGGGATCCGCAGTGAGCTGGCAGGGTTTATCGAAGCGGTTCGAGAACATCTGGACGCTGCACCAGCGCCGAGAGCGACCGCTTGCCCCGCCTTGCCCGCTCTCGCACTGCCCGGCGCCGCGGTGCGTCCGGATGATCCGTCGGTGGACGGGTCACCCAGGGGAGGCCCGGGAGCTGATCGCCAAGGCTGAGCTCCCTCCGTACGTGACTTGGGCGGTCGGGGAGGGCGCGGCTCGTGAGCTGATCGTGGCAGCACGCAGGCCAGGGGGCGCGGGTTGCTGTTTGCGACCTTCCGGCGCGACCCGGTTCCTCGACTGCCCGTCTTCCCTTTGGGGAGGCGGGCAGTCGGCGTGCGCGCTCGCGGCGTTTCTGTGCGTCCGGCCTATGGCTGGCCGTGGGGCTGCCCTGAGGTAGCGGCCCTTGAAGGTCAGGCGTCCCACTCCGTGGGTGGAGGTGCTGGGGGCTCTGCCAACGACCTCGGTTGTGATGCATGCATGGTATAGTTGTTTTGTTGGTCGGTGGTGGCAGCCGGCGGACATCCGGAGACACGTTTCTGTGGGGAGAGTTTGATGGCGCATCTGATTGAGCAGTTCGGTGATGGTACGGCGGCGTTCGTGAGCGCGCAGAAGAGTGCCTGGCATCGGTTGGGCACGGTGACGACGGAGGCGTTGACGGCCGAGGACGCGATGCGTTTGGCCGCGCTGGACCGCTGGAACGTTCGTCTGGTCGGCCTGCACGCGACCGAGCTGACGGCCGAGGGCGCGGCGTTGCTGGAGGTGCCGAACCATCGGGCGAGCGTCCGTACCCACCCGAAGACGGGGCGCGCCGAGACGCTGGGTGTGGTGGGCCCGGACTATGTGCCGGTGCAGAACGAGGAGCACGCGGAGTTTCTGAATTACCTGGTCGACGAGTCCGGCGCTCACTTCGAGACGGCGGGCTCGCTGCGCGGCGGCCGTCAGGTCTTTCTGACCATGAAGCTGCCCCAGTCGATGACGATCGGCCGGAGCGACGAGGTGGACCTCTACATCGCCGCGTTCAACTCGCACGACGGTTCCAGCGCGTTCCGGATCGTCGTCACCCCGGTGAGGGTGGTGTGCGCCAATACCCTGCGGGCCGGTCTCCGCAGTGCGAAGAGCAGCTATACGGTCCGCCACACCTCCGGCGCCCGCGGCCGCATCGCCCAGGCCCGCCAGGCTCTGGGACTCACCTTCAAGTACGCCGAGGAGTTCGAGAAGGCCGCCCAGCGGATGTTGGACGCGGAGATGACCACCCCCATGCTCCGATCGGTTGTGGAGCAGCTGTGGCCTGTCGCCAACGGCGACAGCACCCGGAAGAAGAACAACCAGCTCACCCGCTGGAACACGATCCGGAACCTGTTCGAGAACGCGGACACCCAGGCGGGCATCCGGGGAACAGCGTGGGCGGGCTACAACGCCATCACCGAGTACGCCAACCACGTCGCCCCGGCACGTGGTGCCAACTCGGAACTGAAGAGCGCCGCTCGCGCGGAGCGCGTGATCACGGGGACCGCTGACGACGTGATGGAGCGGGCCTTCCGCCTCGCGGCCGTCTAGTTCGACTTACGGGGAGCAGCCCGGAAGGCTGCTCCCCACCCCCTGCCAGGCTGAGGATTCCCTGAGGGCCTGCCCGGCCGGCTGGCGGTGCCGGAAGTGGGCCGGGGGTGGGGTGTTTTGACGGTGTGATAGCTGTGTGGGGGAGGCCCGGAAGGGCCTCTTCTTCTTTTCCGGGGTGGTGTTCTATTCGATTCCCGGGGAGGTCTGCTTTCCCGTACGCACTCCCTGACGTGCCATCAGATTCGGAGAGTGTGACGGTCCGTCCGTGAGGCGTAGGGATGTCGAAACGGAGCCGAACGCGGCGAAGAGATGGAATACAAAGCCCGCTGATTCGGCCGTAAGGCCGCCCTGGAATTCGAGCACGCCCCGGCCCTCGTGAACCCGGAAGCCCGTAAGGGCGGCCCACCCCGGACACGGCGCCCAGAAGGGCGCTGAAACCCCCTCAGGAAACGACACCACCACCCCCGCCGCCGAACACTCCCACCCCACCCAGAGGCACCCACCCACACCTCCTCCCGCCCCCACGGGCCCCGACGGGGGCCCACACCCCCCACCAACCCCCCAACCAGCCACCACACAGGACACCAACCCCCAGACCCTAGCCACACCCCCACAACGAAACACCCCCACATCCCCAAAGCCCCGAAGGGGCCCACACGACCCGCCGACAGGCGGGCCCCACCCCACAACCAACACCCCACCAATTCCCGCAACGCGGGAATACGAAAAGCCTGAAAGGCTTTCAAAACCCACCAATCAAGAATTGCCGAAAGGCAATACAAACCCGCCCAACAAAACCCCCGAAGGGGGTTGACGCAAACCACCCCGAATCCCCCGAAGGGGGATTCGAGCAGAATTCCGCCGAAAGGCGGAATTCTTTAGGAATTCCGAAAGGAATTCCCTGAAA